>JAIEQT010000348.1 GCA_019747455.1 Chitinophagaceae bacterium
GCAGGTATACGATGTAGTTCGATTAATTCCTACAGGGAGGGTTACATCATATGGAGCTATTGCATTTTTTCTGGGTACAAAGATGAGTGCACGTATGGTTGGCTGGGCCATGAATGCAGCTCATGGTATGAAAGATGTACCGGCTCATCGGGTGGTAAACAGAAACGGAATGCTTTCGGGTAAAATGCATTTCGCAACACCTACGCATATGGAAGCATTACTTAAAAAAGAAAAGATAATAGTTGAAAATGATCAGGTAGTTGATTTTGAAAAAAAATTTTGGGATCCTGCCAAAGAGCTATCCTAATGTATATTTGCGCAAATGAGCAAAAAGCCATCACTCCATACTATTCTCTCTCCTCGCCTACTTGATATTTACGATATATCAAATAGTATCGTTGTTATTATTGATGTATTCAGAGCAACCTCAACTATTGCTACTGCATTATATAATGGCGCATCCCGAATTATCCCGGTAGATACCGTTGCTAAATGTATTCAACTGGGTAAAACAACCGGCGGGATCACAGCCGGGGAGCGCGATGGAAAAGTAATTGAGGGTTTAGCTCATGGTAATTCTCCGGCTGAATATCCACGATCTTTTATTGCAGGAAAAACCTTAGTATTAACAACTACGAATGGTACTAAGTTGTTACACATGGCACTTCAAAATGGAGCCGCTGAAATTATTACAGGTTCTTTTCCCAATTTGGATGCTGTGTGCAGGTATTTAAGTAAGGAACAAAAAAATGTTTTTTTAGGTTGCTCTGCATGGAAAGATCGATTCAATTTGGAAGATGCGCTTTTTGCTGGCGCTGTTATTGAGCAAGTAAAAGATCATTTTACCATTCATTGCGATAGTAGCTTAATGGCGGCAGAAATGTATGCGCTACATAAAGATGATATGGCATCTTTTATTAGGAAAACCACCCATTGGCATAGATTGGCGCAGTATGGGTTAGAGAAAGACCTAGCCTACTGCGTAACGCCTAATCAGGCCAATATTTTACCCATTTATCAAAATGGGGACCTTATTGTTAAACAAGATGTTTAGATTAACAAAGATTTCATCCTCTTTTTTGTATTTCATTTCATAAATCGAGCATCTTTCCTTTACTTTTGCAAATTGCGCTGTTTTGAATTTTTAATCATGGCATTACCGTATTTAATTAAGCATATATATAACAACGGAACCGAAGAAGTAATACGTAGAGGGAAGAAAATTCACGCATTGGGAAATGTAGAATTGATAGAGTACGATGATCTTATCGGGAATATCATTTTTCGCGTCAAAGACGATGGATATGCAACTTTTTACAAAGTACATATCACACAATTTAAAGATGCTAAAACACTTTCACTCAGGTGTACTTGTCCGTATAATCTTTCGGAAGTATGCAGGCATAAAGCTGGGGCACTATTCCATTTACAGGATATGCTCGATAGGAATATGTTGGGTGATAAAGAAACAGTATACGATCAGAAGCATACCGTTGTAAAAATTAAACAATTGGATATTAAGCTGCTTCGCATGCTTACTTCCGTTGAAAGCTTTAACGAGGCAGAAAATTTTATACAATCTCAAAAAGCGCATATTCATGAGGCTGCTAATGAAAGAGTAAAGGCCTCTGTTGAATTAGGTGGAGAGCAGTATCAGATACTCATTCAAAAAAATGAAGAACGGAATTTTGATACCAGTTGTACCTGTAATTCAGAAAAAGCACATCCACTCTGTGTGCATAAGACCATTGTATTACTTCAGTTATTAAAACAATCTGGCGCAAATTATTTTGATACTATCCGAAACTGGGATAAAGAGAAAAACAAACTGCTTTCCTTATATGGTTACTCTTTAGAGGACAATTTAGATGGAAAGTTTGAATTTACTTATACCGATGGGAAACCTTTCTTACGACTATTAGACAGCTCTATAAAAAGAGTTACTATAACACCGGGTACTGAGCTAAGGCCAAAGCCGGTAGAACAGCCTGTAGTTATGGCTTCCGATGCATTATCTGAAGAGCCAGATAATACGAGCTATAAATTGGGGGTTGTAATTGTGGCTAATCAAACACAATATCCGTATACGCAATTTGAATTAGTACAAGGAGAAGCCGATGATGCACTCACAAAATTTGTATCTAAAACAGCTAAACTTGATTTATCGAAGTTTATTAATACGGATCCTCTCTCAGAAGACGATAAAATGTTGGTACAGCAGCTGCGTAAATTATTACCCGGTGAAGTAAGCAGGTATTTAAATCGGAATTCTCCTTTTAGTGGTATCTGGGAAAATATTATCCAGCAGCATAATGATGAGTTACCTGAAGAAACACGGCATCTTATTAATGAATACTTACATCCTAAGTATAAAAAACTATTTGCAGAATTAGCAGAATCTCCTTTTGTATTTTATTTACCCTCGGGTAAAAGTTTCACTACGGCTAATTTGGAACAGGCTTCCTTAATGGAACAAGCTATTAGTCCAGATTTCGAGATTAGTTATCAGCAGTATCAGTATATTATTGATTGTAGGGTTAAGTTACCTCTTGCCGATCTGAATATCACTGATAATGAATGTGAATCGCCCTTTTTCTTTCAATATCACCAGCAGTTTTTTATCTGGAAAAAACCGGAAGATATTTTAGCGGTAGAAAGGTTTATGCCGGAGGGTAAAATTATTATTTCCGAAGAGAACTGGCCGGAGAAATTACAATCTTTTGTACTTCCGCTTTCTAAAGAGTATAATGTTCACTTTGCTAATGTAAAAAAAGAAGAATTACGCGATGTTAAGCCCGAAATAAAAATCATATTGAAAGAGAAAGGAGAATACTTATTATTTCAACCGGTATTTAATTATAAGGGGTATGATGTGATGGTTCAGGACAAAGAAAAAATTTTCCTTCCCCAAGCAGATAAATTATTGGTTATACATAGAAATGTACAGGCAGAGCGTGAGTTGTTAAGTAGAATTGAGGCGTTACATTCTGGTTTTGTGAAACCTGCAGAATCAAATGTATTGGCGTTAAAAGGGAAAGAAGTGTTGAGAAATAACTGGTTTTTCTTATTTATTGATGCTGTGAAGGAAATGAATATTCCTGTTTATGGTTTTGAAGCGTTGAAGAATTTCCGCTTTAATACGGCTAAGCCTTCTACCAAAATATTTATCAGCAGTAATACTGATTGGTTTGATGCAAAAGTTCAGATACAGTTTGGTGATCAGAAAGTTACGGTGGATGAGGTTAAGAAAGCATTAGCCAATAAACAGCAATTTGTTCAACTTACGGATGGTACTTTAGGGATACTTCCGGAAGAGTGGATAAAGAAATATTCTTTATTATTTAGAGTGGGTGATGGAAAGGCGGGCAATATCAAATTAAGTAAATATCATTTTAGTGTTATTGAAGAGCTGTATTTGCAGCGTGATGAAGAAGAGCTCCAGTTTCAACTGGAGGAAAAGTATGAACGCTTAAAAGATAATCATGCGATTAAGCCAATTCCTGCACCGGCTCATTTAAAATCGATATTACGCCCTTATCAGGAGAGTGGTTTTCAATGGTTAAATTATTTGCGTGAAGTGCAATGGGGAGGAATTTTAGCGGATGATATGGGCTTGGGTAAAACGATTCAAGCTTTGAGCTTCTTGCATCACCTTAAAAAAGAGCAAGGAACCCTAAAGGCTTTGGTTGTTTGTCCAACAACTTTGATGTACAACTGGCAAAATGAGATCAAGAAATTTACACCGGAACTACGGTTTTATGTACATCATGGGGGCATGCGTGAAAAAGATGGAATCGCGGCAGCTGATATGGATATTATAATTACTACGTACGGTACCTTACGAAGTGATATCAGACAGTTTGTAGAAATTAATTTTGACTATGTGGTACTTGATGAGAGTCAGGCTATTAAGAACCCGGGAAGTAAAGTTACTAAAGCCGCTTCATTGCTTAAAGCAAAAAGTCGCTTATGTTTGAGCGGCACCCCGTTACAAAATAATACATTCGACATATTTGCTCAGATGAATTTTCTGAATCCGGGTATGTTAGGAAGTATGGAATTTTTTAAACAGGAGTTCTCTATTCCGATTGACAAGTTTGGAGAGAAAGAACAAAAAGATCATCTGCGAAAACTATTGTATCCTTTTATTTTAAGAAGAACAAAAGAGCAAGTAGCCAAAGACTTACCCGAGAAGCAGGAAATGGTTCTCTTCTGCGAAATGGGTGAGGAACAACGTAAGATTTATGATGCGTATAGAAATGATTATCGGGATAAAATTCTAGGTGTTGTTGAAAATCAAGGTATACAAAAATCACAGCTCACCATTTTACAGGGATTGATGAAATTGCGACAAATTTGTGATAGCCCCGCTATTGTAAAGGAAGAAGAACAATATCCTAATGTTTCTGTTAAGCTTGAGGAGATAGGAAGAGAAATTACGGAGAATATCAGTAACCATAAAGCGTTGGTGTTTTCCCAGTTTTTGGGTATGCTTTCTTTGATTAAAGAAAAGATGAAAGAGCTTGGAGTAGACTATGAATATTTTGATGGTAGTAGTACGGTGAACGAAAGAGAGAGAGCTATCCAGCGTTTTCAAAACGATGATAGTTGTAGGGTGTTTTTGATATCTTTAAAAGCAGGGGGGGTGGGATTAAATTTAACTGCTGCTGATTATGTATACATTGTAGATCCCTGGTGGAATCCGGCTGTAGAGCAACAAGCCATAGATCGAACACATCGAATCGGACAAACAAAAAATATTTTTGCGTATCGCATGATTTGTACAGATACGGTAGAAGATAAAATTCTTAAGCTTCAGGAACGTAAACGTAATCTTGCCCGAGAAGTGATTACGGATGATGAAGGTTTTGTAAAGAGCCTTACAAAAGAAGATGTGGAATACTTATTTAGTTAGCAGCCTATTGCTTTCTAGCTTTCACCGATTATTAACCAAGGCTTTCCGATTATCATAATAGCTTGCCGTTCGAAGTATTTGGAGCAGCATGGTTATGAGGTATTGATAATTTTACAGATATCGTTTTTATGAAAAAATTACAGTTATTAGGTGTTTTAATGGTGAGCATGATGGCGATACAAGCGCAAAACACGGCATCGCTGAAAGGTAAGCTTGTAGATACTGTTGGTAAACAGGTGTTAAAAGATGCTTCAGTAACTATTCTTGATGCCAAGGACTCTACCTTGGAAGTATTCGGATTAACTAAACAAGATGGTAGCTTTAGTTTGGATAATATTTCTTTTGGCGATATGATCGTTCAAATAAAATTTGCCGGATATGAATCCTATTCTAAAAAAATAAATTTTTCAAAAGCAAACATAAGAGTTGATTTAGGAAATATCTATCTGAAACAAACGGCAAACGACTTGGGTAATGTAACCGTTACCCAATCACCAATGACGATAAAAAAAGATACGGTTGAATTTAATGCTTCAAGTTTTAAGACTAAGCCCAATGCGGTGATGGAAGACTTGCTTAAAAAATTACCCGGGGTACAAGTAGATAAAGATGGAACGGTAAAAGCGCAAGGGGAACAAGTGCAAAGAGTACTGGTTGATGGGAAAAGATTTTTTGGCGACGATCCCAAACTGGCTACCAAAAATCTGCCTCCTGATATGATTGATAAAATTCAGGTATTCGATGCGTTGAGTGACCAAAGTGCTTTTACCGGATTCGATGATGGAAATAGAGTTAAAACGATAAATATCACTACAAAAAAAGATAAGCGAAAAGGATATTTCGGAAGAGCTACCCTGGGAGCAGGTGCCTCAACAACGGAAGGCGTATACGATAACAGTGTAAATATGAGCCATTTTAATGGTGATATGCAATTAACTTTTATCGGTCAAGCCAACAATGTGAATAAGCAAAATTTCAGTGTTCAAGATATTTTAGGTTCTCTTGGTGGCGGTAATTTCGGCGGCGGTGGTGGTGGCGGCAGAGGTGGTGGTGGTATTGCAATTGGCGGCGGAGCTGTGGCAGGATTATTAGGTACCGGAAGCGGCGGAGGTATCGTTAATACTTGGGCCGGCGGCTTAAACTATAAAGATAATTGGGGAAAGAAAACATCCGTATCGGGTAGTTATTTTTATAATGATCAAAAAACATATCGGGATCAAAATTCATTCACACAAAATTTGATTCCGGGTAATGCAGACTCATCTATTTTTAATACATCTATCCAAAACGCTATTACCCAAAATAAAAACCATAGAATCAATTTTAATATTGAACATCAATTCGATTCAATGAATTCAATGATCATCCGTCCGAATTTCAGTTTTCAAAATACAGACGCGCAAAATGATCAAATCACTACTTCAACGCGAGGTACCGCTAAGAATTTAAATAGCTCTATAGCAACCAGTGATAGGGTTAGTGATGGATTTAATGGAAGTATAGAAGCAACTTTTCGACATAGATTCAAAAAACGTGGTAGAACGTATTCTATTGCTTTTAATCCATCGAGAACAACGAATGATGGTAATGGATATAATTATTCAATAAATAGATACTTTAATACCCCAACGCCTTACGCAGATACTATCAATCAGATTAATCGTACCAATAGAGATGGTAATACATTCAATACAACGATATCATATACCGAACCAATCGGGAGAAATCAAATTTTAGAGCTTAATTATAATTATAATGCTAATGTAAATAATTCAGGAACTAAAACGTATGCATTTAATAAGAATACAAATAATTATGATATAGTAGTTCCCAATCTTACTAATGTTTTTGAGAATACGTTTACGTCAAATCGGTTCACCCTAAATTATCGCATTCAACATGCGAAATACAATTTTAGTATTGGTTCAGGAATTCAAGCGGGTGAGTTGATTAGTAAAAATGTTACCAAAGACAGTAGTATTACCCAAAACTTTGTGAATTTCTTCCCTACTATGAATTTCAGGTATGATTTTTCAAAAACTAAAAATTTGCGAATTTTCTATAATGGAAGGACCAACCAACCAAGTGCATCTCAATTACAGCCGGTAATCGATAATTCGAATCCACTAAATATCAGAACCGGTAATCCTGAATTGAAACAGCAGTTTATTCATACATTCAGGATACTGTATAATTCTTTCGACTTATTTACGCAGAAAATTATTTTCGCTACTATTAATGCGTCCTTCACGGCAAACGATATTCAAAATTCAACTACTTTTTTGCCCAATGGGGCCCAATTTACAAAACCAGTTAACTTAAGTGGAACTTACAATATCAATGGATTCTTTAATTATGGCTTCCCCCTAAAGAAACCCAAGAGTAATATTAATCTAGGATTGGCATTATCTAATTCTCAAAGTCAGACTTTAGTAAACAATCAATCGAACTATACACGGAATACTGTTTCAGGTTTTAATGCTTCGTGGACTACCAACTTGAAAGACAATTTCGATATGAATTTTTCATCTAACTCATCATTTACTTTTGCACGGTATACTCTTCAGCCGGAACAAAATGGTGACTTCTTTACGCAAACATTTACGGCAGAACCTACTTATTATACAAAGAGTGGATGGGTATTATCAACAGACTTTAGCTATATTAAGAATACCGGTAGAGCTGAGGGTTTTAATACCAGCATCCCTTTATGGAGCGCTAGTATTGCAAAGCAATTATTTAAAAAGAAGGAAGGTGAAATCAAATTCTATGTATTTGATTTGCTAAATCAAAATGTTAGCATTACGCGAAATGTAACCGGCAATACTATTCAAGATGTATCTACCAGAGTGCTTACAAGATATTTTATGCTAAGTTTTACCTATAATCTACGCCGTTTTGGAGCACAGGGTAATCAGCAAAGAAATCCAATGATGGATATGTTTAGGGGTAATAGAATGCCTGGTGGAAATAATATGATGCGTAATTTCAGAAATTAGGCATAGGTTAAATTTAACTGAAAGATGGCTTAATTCACGAATTATAGCTAACTTTGCGCTTTTAATGCGCGAAACAGTAAATTATATTACACTGAATGCTCCTAAAATGCCTATAAGCATCTTGTGGAGAACATTTATTTGTTTGCCACGGCCCCGACGTGGGTTCTGATAGGACGAGCAACTGGCACTTGCCCCTATCAGTGAAAATTTCTCCGAAACTTTCTCCTTTTCAGGTTGCCACCTACAACACTAATTATATTTAATCTTGGAACAATCGATAATAATTCGAGTAGCCAATCATAACGATTCCCGTTATGCAACCATCATCACTGATGAAATGGAGGCTTCTGCCAAAGCAAGAGGAACAGGTATTGCTAAAAGAAGTCCGGATTATGTTGCCCAAAAAATGCAGGAAGGAAAGGCCATCATTGCCTTATTACCCGATGGTACCTGGGTGGGGTTCTGTTATATAGAAGTTTGGGGTCATGAGCAATTTGTTGCAAACAGTGGATTGATTGTATCACCTTCTTTTCGTAAAAGTGGTGTTGCCAAGCAAATTAAACAAGCCATTTTTAATCTTTCGAGAGAAAAGTATCCACAAGCCAAAATATTTGGATTAACTACGGGTTTGGCTGTTATGAAGATAAATAGCGATTTAGGCTACGAGCCTGTAACGTATAGTGAACTTACGGATGATGAGGAATTCTGGGCGGGTTGTAAAAGCTGCGTTAATTATGATATTCTGATGAGTAAAGACAGGAAAAACTGTATGTGTACGGCCATGCTATATGACCCGGCAGATCATTACGAACCGAAGGAAACAGCAGATGCTTTCAAAAAGAAATCGAAGCTATACGAACGATTTATGAAGATTAAGCAAAGTAAATTATTACGCTTATTCAAGAAAAGAATCACTTATTTATTAAGCATATAAAATATTACAATGGCTTCCAAAAAATTAGTACTGGGATTTAGTGGTGGATTAGATACTACCTATTGTGCTTTGTATTTATCTCAAGAGAAAGGATTTGAAGTACATAGTGTAATTGTGAATACAGGCGGTTTTTCTGCCGAAGAGCTAGAGAAAATTGAGAAGCATGCGTATGCACTAGGTGTAACCTCGCATACAACGGTGGATGCGGTTGATTCTTACTATAATCAAATTATCAAGTATCTCATATTCGGTAATGTATTGAAGAATAATACTTACCCGTTAAGTGTAAGTGCTGAAAGATTGAGTCAGGCAGTGCATATTGCAGAACATGCCCAAAAATTAGATGCTATTGCTGTGGCACATGGTAGTACAGGTGCCGGTAATGATCAGGTAAGATTCGATATGATATTCAATATCATGATCCCGGGAGTTGAGATTATTACGCCTATCAGAGATCTGAAACTGAGTAGAGAAGAAGAAATAAATTATTTAAAGGAAAGAGGTGTTGTCATGAATTTCGAAAAGGCAGCTTACTCTATCAATAAAGGCCTTTGGGGTACCAGCGTTGGTGGTAAAGAAACATTACATTCAAAGGGGTTACTTCCGGAAGAAGCATGGCCAACACAAGTTACAAAAAACCAAGCTGAAGAACTCGTTATTCACTTCGAAAAAGGTGAAGTAAAAGGAGTTAATGATCAACTTTTTCATAACCCTGCTAAAGCTATTCAGTATATACAGTCTATTGCCGGCCCGTTTGGAATCGGAAGAGATATTCATGTGGGCGACACTATTATCGGTATAAAAGGAAGAGTTGGTTTTGAAGCAGCAGCACCGATGGTAATTTTAAAAGCGCACCATGCTCTAGAAAAACATGTACTTACAAAATGGCAATTGAGCTGGAAAGATCAGCTCGCCCAATTTTATGGTAATTGGTTACATGAGGGTCAGATACTAGATCCGGTAATGCGGGATATTGAAGCGTTTTTAATGCAATCTCAGGAACAGGTTTCAGGATCTGTATTTGTTCAGTTAATGCCCTATCGTTTTCAAATTATTGGGATCGAATCATCCAATGATCTGATGAGTAGCAAGTTCGGCAAATATGGGGAAATGAATAGCGGCTGGACGGGGGAAGATGTTCGTGGATTCTCAAAAATTTTCGGTAACCAAACCGCCATTTATCACCATATTAAATCTTCCATGAAATGATAAAAGTAGGCGTAGTTGGTGGTGCTGGATATACAGGGGGTGAGTTAATTCGGTTATTAATTCATCATCCACAAGTTCAGGTATTATTTGTACAAAGTAATAGTAATGCCGGTAATCCGGTTTATTCTGTTCATAAGGATTTGTACGGAGAAACTAACTTATTATTCTCAGCTACGATTGATGTAGAAGTAGATATAATATTCTTATGTGTTGGTCACGGTGATGCCGTACAATTCTTAAATAATAACACCATACCTGATAGTATAAAAATAATTGACCTGTCTCAAGATTTTAGATTACAACCAAAATCTGTTTTTGGTACTCGTTCTTTTGTATACGGCTTACCGGAATTAAATAAAGATAAAATTTCGGTTGCATCAAATATTGCTAATCCAGGATGCTTTGCTACGGCTATTCAGTTGGGATTATTACCATTATCAAAAGTAGGGTTATTGAGCAATGTGTACACCACAGGTATTACGGGATCGACCGGAGCAGGACAGTCGCTAAATGCAACAAGTCACTTTAGTTGGAGGGCTAATAATATACAAGCCTATAAAACACTTAATCATCAACATATCGCTGAAATCTCTGAATCTATCAATGCTCAAGGTATACATTTTGTACCATGGCGCGGCGACTTTACAAGAGGTATTTATGTTAGTTCTACCCTAGATTCTACGCTCACGCAAGAGGCATTATATGATCTATATCAAAATTTTTAT
This sequence comes from Chitinophagaceae bacterium, assembly GCA_019747455.1. Taxonomy (GTDB): domain Bacteria; phylum Bacteroidota; class Bacteroidia; order Chitinophagales; family Chitinophagaceae; genus Sediminibacterium. The sequence goes on from JAIEQT010000348.1 coordinate 10,783, forward strand.
AATGATGCTGTATTTACACATGTTTCTGATACTATGATTGATTTAAAACAAGTAGTTAATACAAACAAATGTTTAATTCATATAGAGAAAGTTGGCAATAAAGTAGTCATACATAGCTGTATCGATAACTTACTAAAAGGAGCAAGTGGACAAGCATTGCAAAATATGAATATTATGTTTGGCATTCCTGAAAAAACTGGTTTACAATTAAAAACAAATTATTTCTAATGAAACTATTCGATGTATATCCATTAAATAACATTACAATCACAAAAGCGCTAGGTTCTTATGTATGGGATAGTAATGGAATTCAATATTTAGATATGTATGGCGGCCATGCGGTGATTAGTATAGGACACACACACCCACACTGGGTTAAGCGTATCGAAACACAATTGGAACAAATTGCTTTCTATTCGAATTCTATTATTATCCCATTACAGCAACAATTAGCTGATAAATTAGCTTTACTAAGTGGTAAAACCGATTATCAATTATTCCTTTGTAATAGTGGTGCTGAAGCTAATGAAAATGCACTTAAGCTAGCATCCTTTCATACAGGTAGAAAAAAAATAGTTGCTTTTAATAAATCTTTTCATGGAAGAACCTCATTAGCTGTAGCAGCAACGGATAATCCCTCCATTGTGGCTCCGGTAAATGAAACGGATAATATTATTTTTCTTCCCTTTAATGATGAGCAGGCCTTACAAACTTTATTTGATGAAATTGGTAATGAAATTGCTGCCGTAATTGTAGAAGGTATTCAGGGAGTGGGAGGTATTAATATGGCAAAAGATAGCTTCCTCCAACTAATTCGTCAATTAACTACACAATATGGAGCTGTTTATGTTGCAGATAGTGTACAATGTGGATATGGTAGAAGTGGGCTGTTTTTTGCCCACGATTGGGCAGGTGTAAATGCAGATATTTATGCTATGGCAAAGGGAATGGGAAATGGATTTCCTATTGGAGGTATTCTTATTGCGCCTCATATCCAGCCTAAACATGGTATGTTGGGAACAACTTTTGGTGGTAATCATCTAGCTTGTGCGGCAGCGTTAGCTGTGTTGGAAGTAATGGAGCAAGAAAATTTGATCAGCATGGCGAAACAAAGAGGAATGTATTTAATGAATCAACTAAAGTCAATTAATGGTATAGAAAATATTAGAGGAAGAGGGCTGATGATTGGTTTTGATGTTCCGGATTCTTTAAAAGGACTAAAGAAAAAGTTATTAGAGGAGTATTTTGTTTTTACCGGAGAAGCCAAACCCAATGTAATTCGACTTTTACCTTCTTTGGCTATTTCTAGAAAACAGGTGGATGAGTTCTTAGAAGCATTGAAAGAAGCTATACAGTCGCTAAAAGAAAATTAAAATAATATGAAGCAGTTCATTTCGGTAAACGATGTACCCGATATTAATCGGCTTGCCGCTAAAGCGCTACAGTATAAAAAGCAGCCTTTTGCTGATAAGTCATTGGGTGCGGGCAAAAGAATCGGACTGCTTTTTTTAAATCCAAGTTTGCGAACCAGATTAAGTACACAGGTTGCCGCTGCTAACTTAGGTATGGAAGCCATTGTTTTTAATGTGGATAAAGAAGGTTGGGCGCTGGAATTTGAAGAAGGCGCCATTATGAGCGGTAATACTGTTGAGCATATTAAAGATGCAGCACCAATTTTAGGTTCTTATTTTGATGTGCTTGCTATACGTACTTTTCCTTCTCTGAAAAATAAGGAGGAAGACTATAGCGAAATGTATATACAACAGTTTATTAAGTATGCAGGCGTACCTGTAATTAGCTTAGAAAGTGCCACATTACACCCACTACAATCTTTAACGGACATCATAACAATACAAGAATCCCTTGAAACTCGTAACCCGAAATCCGCATCTCGCAAACCCAAAGTAGTTCTCACCTGGGCACCTCATATAAAACCCTTACCTCAATGTGTAGCGAATAGTTTTGCGCAATGGATCAATAAATGGGGAGAGGCCGATTTTGTAATTACGCATCCTGTGGACTACGAATTAGATGAACAATTTACGAATGGGGCTGTAATCACACACGATCAAAATGAAGCACTGGCAAATGCAGATATCGTATATGTGAAGAATTGGAGCACATTTACAGACTATGGTAAACTATATGAAAATGATCCTGCATGGATGCTTACAAATGAAAAACTAAAGACTACAAATAATGCCGGTGTAATGCATTGTTTACCTGTAAGAAGAAATGTGGAGTTAAGTGATGAAGTATTAGATGGTGCGCATAGTTTAGTAACCCAACAAGCCAGTAATAGGGTGTGGGCAGCGCAGGCCGTTTTAAGCGAGATTCTCAGTGCAAAACAGAAATAGTATGCAAGAATTGATTGTTATTAAAATTGGGGGTAATATTATTGATGATGATCCTGCATTACAATCATTCTTAATAACGCTGGCTCAGTTGCAACAAAACGGTAAGCAAAAATTTATTCTGATACATGGCGGTGGGAAGCTTGCTACTAAAATGGCTACAGCAATGGGAGTTGAGCAGCAAATGATTGACGGGAGAAGAATCACTGATGCGGAAACATTGAAAATCGTTACTATGGTGTATGCAGGGTTTATTAATAAAAATATAGTAGCTCAGTTGCAGGCAAATGGATCTAATGCTATCGGTTTTACCGGAGCCGACGGAAATTTGATCCAAGCACATAAAAGAGAACATCCCACAATAGACTATGGTTTCGTAGGTGATATTGATACTGTGAATAACGAGGCTATTGAAAATTTACTTACACAATTTGATATTTTGGTAATAGCACCAATTACCCATAATGGGAAAGGTCAACTTTTAAATACCAACGCAGATACAATTGCACAAACTATAGCTACTTCACTTGTTAACAATAATATAGTTACATTAATATATTCATTTGAAAAAGAAGGTGTATTACTGGATATTAATAAAGAAGATTCTGTTATACCTGTACTTAACAAATCTTACTATACCACGATAAAATCACAAGGAGCTATATTTGCCGGAATGTTACCTAAATTAGATAACGCTTTTAATGCTATAGATAAGGGCGTTAAACAGGTTATTATTGGAAAGGCCGAAAAATTGTCACAGTTAATTACCGGTGAGGTAGGTACAAGTATCGTGTATGAATAGTAAATATGAACTATATCAGCAAGCTATCTTTTTATTACAGCAATTAATTACTATTCCTTCTTTTAGTAAAGAGGAAGATAAAACAGCCGATGCCATCCAAATTTTTTTGGAAAAGGCAGATGTAAAAACAAATCGCTATTTGAATAATGTTTGGGCAACAAATAAATTTTTTG
>JAIEQT010000018.1 GCA_019747455.1 Chitinophagaceae bacterium
TGGTTTAGGTTGGTTTGGTTGTTTTCTGATTCTGTGGACGCTTGAGGCTGGGTAAGCACATGCACGGCATCTGCTAATTCCTGCCAGGTTCTTTCCAGTTCCTGGTAAAAAGTTAACCCTTTCTCCGTCATCACAAAATATTTACGGGGGGGGCCACTATTGCTTTCTACCCATCTGTAGGTAAGTAATTCAGCGTTTTTTAAGCGCGTTAATAATGGATAGAGTGTGCCTTCCAAAATGTGAAGGTTGGCCGCTTTCATTCTTTCCACCAAATCACTCGGGTAAACTTCTCCCTGGCGAATGATGGAGAGAATACAAAACTCCAGCACCCCTTTGCGCATTTGGCTTTGTGTATTCTGAATATCCATAACGTTTGTTTATTTAGTGAATAGAGGGGGATTGGTTAAATCAAATTTCTTCTTGGCATTCTTACCCGGCGCATGCGCTCCAAATTCCAGAAATCTACCAAACCGAAAACTGGTTTGTGGGTGGTTACTGTGTTGTTCATTTTTTTATGTTTTAATTGTTTTAGAATCACATTGACAACACAAAGATAGTAATATTTTAGTACTATGCAACACACAGTACCTATTTTTTTTCAGTAATAGGCAGCAGAAAGATGCATGTATTGCATAAGCGTCTCATTATCAAATAGTTAGATAAAGTATTGGAATACCCGTCAGACCGTATATTGTGATGAACGGTTTCAGGAAGGTATGAAAGGTAGGGGGTATAAGGTATACACCCTTTAACAAGCTCAGGATAAAACGCAGATTGAAGATTCGAGATTGAAGAATTGAAGATCTATATCACTACTAACTCATAAAAAGCCTCCGGCTGTAAATATTTCTGGGCCAAGGCTTGTAGTTCTTCAGCAGAAGTAGTCTTAATATTATGTATGCTAGTATAGAAATAGTTTTCATCAATACCATTCAGTATATAGTTTTTCCAACGGGCAATGAGTTGGAAAGGTCCGTCTAAATCGCCCAATATCCCTCCGATCATGTGATTGCGAACTAAATGTAATTCCTCTTCATCAATAGGTTCATCACACAGTTTTTTCATCTCTTTATATACTTCTTCAATAGTTGCTTCACAAACATCTCTACCGGCTTCGGTACTAATCATCCATGAAGTTTCTTTCATATGATTTTGTATGAAACTATGAATACCATAAGTATATCCTTTATCCTCGCGAATATTACTCATCAGGCGAGATCCAAAAAAACCACCGAAAATATTATTGAGTATATGTGCTTTCTGAAAATCAGGATGGTGCCTATTAGGGAATGGCCGCGCTAAACGAATAGCCCCTTGCACACCGTCTGCATCATTGATAATCCTGTATTTTTTATTTTCTGCGGATTGTATATTGTACTGAATATTTGGGATACTTCTTTGTTGTAACGGAAGACTGCCAAAATGATTCTCAAATTGTTTATCTAAATCAGCAGGTAATTTACCTGCCGCAAAAATGATACATTTTCCTTCTCTATAAAATTTTTGAAAGAATTGCTCTAAGGCCGATTTCTCAATAGCATCATAATCAAGCGTACTAGTATATTTACCATAAGGATGATAGATACCATAGATATATTCATCTATTAACCGATTGGCAATAAAATCACATTTCTTCAAATTTACCTCGAGTCGCTGCTTTTGATTTTGTTTATAAATAGACAATTCTGATTCAGGAAAAACAGAATCCGTGATAAGCTCTGCCACAACTGGCAATAGTGCTCCCACCTGTTTGCTTAAACAGTGCAAGGTTATCGTTGCTGTTTCGTTGTAGCAGCTTCGGTTTAAATAAGCCCCATAAAATTCAAAATGCTCATTAATTTGAAAAGCTGTTTTTTGGCTGGTACCATTCTTTAATAGAAAATTGGTTGTTGCGGCTACTATATTTTGTTGTTCGTACCAATTACCTGCATAAAAAACCCATTCAATCATCACCACTTCCTGTATTCCTGCGTCTAGGCAATACACAGGAACTTTATTATGTAAAGTATATTGCTCGCACTTTTTTAACTTCAGCTCAAAATCTACGGCATCAGTAATAGTAGGTTGTTTTTTTCTGTTGAGCATGCACAGTTCTTATTTCGCTTTGTAATAAATAGTATTGCTATTCGATTCTCGGAAAATGGCTTGACTATACTGAAGCATGTCTATTGCAGTAATAGCATGATACTTTTCTAACTCTGTATTCATCAGTGAGGCGTCGCCTAGTAATTCATACATCGCTAAACTATTAGCACGGCTCATTACACTCATATCTTCAAAGGCAATTACACTTTCAGTTTTGTGCTGTACTTTTACCAATTCATTATCAGATATTGGTGTAGTACAAATTTTTTCAATTTCCTCATGTAGTGCTTTTTCAACCTGCTCAAAGCTTACTCCCTTTACTAATTTACCTTCAACTGCCAAGAGCCCTGCATCCATGCTTCCAAAATGATAACAATCCAAATTGGAAAACAATTTTTTCTCTTTCACCAAAGATTGATATAAACGGGAAGATCCACCACCGCCAAGTATTTCGCTAATTAAATCTGCCGCATAATAGCCCTTATCTAAACGAGCATCCATATGCCAGGTTTTAATAAAAGCGTCGAGTGGTACTTCTGCTTCAATCAGTTGCTTGCGTGCTTCTGTTTGCTTAGGCTCTTGCGGTATACACCGTATATACTTTTTGCCAGATGGGATCGGGCCAAACCATTTTTCGGATAAGCGTTTTACTTCATCTGTAGTGATATTACCTGCTACTACTAAAATAGCATTCGCCGGGTTATAATGTTTGCTGAAAAAAGCCCTTACATCATCAATAGTGGCATCTTCAACATGACTCAACTCTTTTCCTATCGTCATCCATCTATATGGATGAACCTGATAAGCCAAGGCGCGCATTTTATGCCAAACATCACCATAAGGCTTATTGATATAATGTTCTTTGAATTCTTCACAAACCACTTTTCGCTGAACGGCTAAGCTTCTTTCACTAAAAGCCAGGCTTAGCATCCTATCACTTTCTAACCAAAATGCTGTTTCGATATTGGCGGCGGGTAATTGACAATAATAATTGGTTAGATCATTTGTAGTATAGGCATTATTATCACCACCGGCCCTTCGCAGCGGCTCGTCGTAATCGGGTATGTTAATACTTCCCCCAAACATCAAATGCTCAAATAAATGTGCAAAGCCTGTTTTAGCAGGATCTTCATCTCTGGCGCCAACATCATACAAAACATTCACTACCGCCATGGGTGTGGCGTTATCTTCATGTACCAAAACGATTAAGCCATTATCAAGTTGAAAACGATTATACTGAATCATGATTTATTATCAAGATGCAAAATAATTGATTTCAGTATAACTACCGAAAAACCATTACTTGCGAATATCTTTTACATCAAGCGTTAATACAATGGGTGTTTGCTGTCTAAAAACAACAACCTTCACTTTACCAATAGCATTTTGGAAAATATTTTTATAAACCTGAATATTTTTCGAAAAATTAGTTTCAACTGAAAAAATAATATCATCCGGGAAAAAGCCGGCTTTTTCCCCGGGCGAGCCTTTGATTACATCGATTATCCTTATTTCCCCATTAATCAGATAAATACCCAAGCCCGTATAACTATAATCAAAATATTCTTTAAAGTGCGTATTAGGTTTAATATGAATACTTTGTTCTGGATAATTCAGTACCACATTAAATCTGCGTAGTAAATCATTTCCTATAAGACCACCCAGCATGGGATATTGTGTAACATTATGTACATCCGTAAAAACATGAACCGGTACTTTTCTAAATTTATAAGGGCCAATTTTAACAGATTTAATAACGGTGAGTTCCATTTGTTTTTTACCCCCTAAGCCTTCTGCTTGTGTTGGATAAAACTTTCTGGATGACTTAAATACCGAGCTGTCATTGGTAAAGTCTTTAGATAAAAGCAAACATAGTCCTGCACCGGTATCAAAAATAAATCTACTAATAACTGATCTCCCATCTTCTATTTGTCCGGTTTCCAGTGGTAGGGTAGTAAAATTAGGTTTCATCAAATAGCCTCCTCTGGGATATCGGTAATTACCGGGGTTATACACCTCAATAATTTTATCATCATAATCTATCCTTACGATATATCTCCTGAAGAAGCTATATCCGATAATGCCATCGATTTTTTGCCCGTATACACTGGTTAGCAAATCATAATCATTAATATGAAAATCTAAGTTCGGCACTTTCATTCCGGGTAGCCCCAAATCATGATTATTGGTAAAATCAACATTGCGTATGCCTGCTATTCCACGGATTGTTTTTTCACTTTTGACAATATCAAGATTGAATCTTTTTACCGTGGTAGAGTCTAATGAAATACCACCACTCCCGGTATCAAAAACAAAAAATAAAGAATCCGGAAACTGATCAAGTTGTGCTTTTATAATAATAATACCTCCGCTAAGCTGCGTAAAGGGAAAGCTGGTGATTTTTTTTGATTCCGGAAGCACAAATTCTTCTTGCGCCTGAGCCAGGAAAAAAGAAAATAAAAAAATCGATAATAAGCCCCTGCTCATAGCTAACATTAAGTTATAATAAGATAATCTCATTCTATGACAATATAATCCCTAAATAGGTTGCATTGCAAACTATTCCCGTAGTACCTTTGTTATACTTTACAATGAACCCCGAAAATGGATATATCAGCACTTTATAAAAAAGCTTTACATTTCGAGTTTTTGTCGGTAGCAGAAGGCATGTTTCTTTTTGAGCATGCGCCTTTGACGGATCTTATGCATATTGCGAATGAACTTCGTAAAATACAAGTACCTCATGGGAAGGTTACCTGGCAAATTGATAGAAATGTAAATACTACCAACGTTTGTATTGCTAACTGTAAGTTTTGCAATTTTTATAGAATTCCCGGACATGCAGAGGCCTATATCACCGAAATGCCTGTTTATAGAAAGAAAATTGAAGAAACACTTCGCTTTGGGGGCGATCAGCTTTTATTGCAGGGAGGGCATCATCCCGATCTGGGGCTGGATTTTTACACGCAACTTTTTAGACAGTTAAAACAAGAATACCCCCGTTTAAAACTACACGCTTTAGGCCCGCCCGAAGTAGCCCATATTGCGAAGTTGAGTAAACTATCTCATCATGAAGTACTAAAAGCCTTGCAAGAGGCCGGATTAGACTCTTTGCCAGGAGCTGGTGCGGAAATATTAGTAGATAGGGTACGGAGGCTAATCTCCAAAGGTAAATGCGGGGCCGATGAATGGCTTACTATTATGCACGAGGCCCATAAACTCAATATTACCACAAGTGCTACTATGATGTTTGGTCATGTAGAAACCATTGAAGAACGTTTTATTCATCTGGTACGTATCCGCGAAATACAGGCTAAAAAGCCGGAACATGCAAAAGGATTTTTGGCATTTATTCCCTGGACTTTTCAAGACGTTGATACACTCCTTACGAGAATCAGAGGGGTACATAATCTTACTACCCCTGAAGAATATATTCGGATGATCGCCATTAGCCGTATTATGCTACCCAATATCAAAAATATTCAGGCAAGCTGGCTTACAGTGGGTAAGCAAACCGCTCAAATATGCTTACAAGCAGGCGCCAATGATTTTGGTAGTATTATGATCGAAGAAAATGTAGTTAGTGCAGCAGGAGCACCGCATAGATTTACATATAAAACAATGCAAGATGCCATAAAGGAGGCTGGTTTTGAGCCCCAACTCAGAAACCAGCAATATGAGTGGAGAGAGGTGCCGGCGGGTATTGAAGAGCAGGTAATCGACTACTAATTTTGCAAAATCCAATATTCAGCTAAAAAATTCGTTTTTCTGTTGAGTATGAATATATTTAAATCAGTCATTTGTCATGATTACACGGTTCTCCGTGCACAAAGGCAGCCGCAATTCAAAACCAACGGTGTGCACATGATTGGCGTATGTTGGATAGCTAATATTCTTACGCTAGTGGGTATCGGTATATTGTATTTTCTACTAACCAATAGAAAGAATGATGTATATGATATACTCTTTGAAATACATTATTGGGAGTTGGCCGGTAGGATTGGCATAATCGTTTTACTATCTATTATTTATCTTATCGCATTCGCTGCCTATGGCGGAAAACCCACATTTCTCCGTATTATACATGAATTCATGAGTTTAGACCAGGATGCTCAAATTGCCGTAACCCGTAAGGGTGGTTGGTATTTTTATGGTTCTTTACTTGTATTTGCCATCGTAGCTGCTATAGTATTTTATTTTGTTAAACTGAGTGGGTACTAATACATCCAAAGAATTTTTAGTTTTGCTGTAACAAAACCTCTATTGAATCGTATACTGGAGGAACAGCTTATGAACGAACGGGAATACAATATTTGCGTTAATAACCATGCCGATGCCTTATTCAGGTTCATTGTAAAGAACCTGCGGCATGAGGAGGATGCCCGTGATATTGTACAAACCGCCTTCGAAAAGCTGTGGCGAAACAGAGATCAGGTTGAAGTGGCCAAATCTAAATCCTATCTTTTTACGGTGGCATATAACCAAATGATCGATCATATTCGCAAACATAAAAGAGTAGATTTAACAGAAGACTTCAACGAAACTACCGGCATTACGCATCAGCAACACGGCAATTTGAAAAAAACACTAATGGATGCCTTGAATACACTCAATGAAACGCAAAGAAGTTTAGTTATGTTGAAGGATTATGAAGGATATAGTTATGAAGAAATCGGACAAATAATGAGTTTGAACGAGAGTCAGGTAAAAGTATACCTGCATAGAGCCAGGATCATTCTTAAAAATTATTTGGTAAGTCCGGAAAACGTTCGCTAATATGAGTATAAACAAACATAATTATGAATCTTATTTTCTGCTGCTTGTAGATGGGGAACTGAGTGCCCTTGAGCAAGAAGAGGTCATGTTGTTTGTTGATGCGAACCCTGATTTAGCAGTAGAACTGGAAGCTTTATATGCTGCCAAACTTCCTGCAGATGATGTTTTTTTATATCCTAATAAAGAAAATCTGATAAAAAAGATCGGTCATTCTATTTCTTTAGAAAACTATGAGTCTTGGTTCTGTGCTTATGTAGATAAAGAGCTAACTGAAGAAGAGATGGCAACAGTTGAATTATTTGTATTACAACACCCGGCTTTACAAGAAGAATTTTTATTACTGCAAAAATCGGTATTACCAATTGAAGATATTGTTTTTGAAAACAAGGAACTACTATATCGTAAAGAATCAAAGCGCATTGTACTGGTACCTTATCTGCGCCGTATGGCCATTGCAGCTATTTTCATAACAGCCCTATTCTCGGTTTGGTTTGTTACCAGAAATACGAATACCAATATTGATGAAACACTTGCAGGTAATATAGGGAATAGTAATAGAACCAATCAATCTGTTATCACTAAACAGTTACCCGTATTATCTGCTAACGAAAAAAATAATAAGAGCAGTGTAACAGAAACAAATCTGGTACGTTTCGTAAATACAGGTATTACTGGTATCGACAAAAAAAATGCGAAAACAGAAGTTAGCAGTAAGGATGAGCAAGTATTGGTGGAAGTATCTGTTCCAAAAAGCAATATTGAGCAAACAGTTTCAGAAGGATTACATACGCCTGTTACAGGTACGGAAGCCGTAGGTAAGATATATGAAACAATAACAGCTAAAGCAGAACCAGAGCCTCAAGAAACTGACGTACAGCAACAAGTAGAAAGGGTTTCTTATAAAGAAATAGATACCGATGATAATAATAAGAGTTTATATGTTGGAGCCATCGAAATAAATAAAGATAAACTTCGTGGTTTTTTCAGAAAAGCCGGAAGTATTTTCAAATCGAAGGCCAAACAAGAAGAAGATAAAACCGATGTTTCTCCACAACGATTAAAATAAAAATAAGATAGCATGAAAAGGTTATTAAGTACAATAGCAATACTAGTTATTGCTCAGCAAGGGTTTGCGCAAACTGATAGTACGGCAGCAAAAACTGATACGGTTCGAGTAGGTAATTTTCTTATCATAAAGAAAAATAAAACGAATGAAGGTGGATCGGATATGGGATCAACAGGCCGAAGAAATTATGATATAAATGCCAGTGTGCGTAGTATTGTTAGAACTCCGGCTAAGAAGAAAAATATTAGTACAAATTGGTGGATCTTCGATTTAGGTTTTGCCAATTTGAGAGATAATACCAATTATGGTTTTGCACAAGCGGGTTCTTATTTCAAAACTTTTCGTCCTGCCGACGGCCCGGTTAATCAAAATAGTTACCGATTAAATACGGGTAAAACGAGTAATGTAAATATTTGGTTTTTTATGCAAAAGCTAAATGTTAGCAAGCATGTACTGAATTTGAAATACGGGCTAGGGTTGGAAATGTATAATTTTAGATATGATACCAGGTTGAGTTACAGAAAAGATCCGGTACCTTTTGTATATAACGACTCAATCGGATTTAGTAAGAATAAATTATTTGCCTCTTACCTTACAGTTCCATTGATGATTAATGTAAATACTACACCTAATAAAAGAAATGGCTTTAGCTTTAGTGCAGGTGTGAGTGCGGGGTATTTAGTAGGTAGCAGAAATAAGCAAATTAGCGGTGAGCGCGGTAAGCAAAAAATAAATGGAAATTTTGATATGGAACCCTGGCGTGTAGCTGCTATAGGTGAATTGGGCATCGGTCCGGTTCGATTATACGGATCCTATAGTTTAAATAGACTACAAAAAGATGTGACCCGGCTCGAACAGTTCCCCTATGCCATAGGCTTACGTTTCAGCAACTGGTAGAGCTACAAAATTAACAGATTGCTACAATCTTTATGAACCACTTTCGTTTTAATTTAGTAGACGTTTTAGCAGTATGACTAGCTTCCGTTATTTCTTTCTATTAGTGGCACTAATAGCCTTTTTCACTTCTTTCCGTAAACCGAAGCGACCGCTTACCCATGCAGACAAAGACAGCTATTCCGTTTACATTATCAAAAGTGAATATGCTTTAAAAGTATATGATGCAGATGGGGAGTGGATCGCTACGTATCCGGTTGTTTTCGGCAGTAACGATTTAGGAGATAAAATGATGCAGGGTGATCGTAAAACACCCGAAGGCACTTTTCGTATAGTAGCTAAAAGAAAGCATCCTAAATGGGGTTATTTTATTAGTATTGATTATCCCAATCAGGAGAGTATTGCTAAATTTAATCAAAGAAAGGCAGAAGGTAAAATTCCGTATGGTGCTAAAATTGGTGGAGAGATAGGCATTCATGGTACATGGCCAAACGAAGACTTCGCCATTGATCAATATCGTAACTGGACGGAAGGTTGCGTAAGCACAAAAAATACATACATTAAAGAGTTGTTCAATTTACTTCCGATTGGTACGCGTGTTGAGGTTCGGAGATAAAGATTTTAGCCAATCGGTAATACCCAATTGAATTTTTTGTGCTACCTGATTATGAAATAATGGTTTAGCAATTCTTTTTTCATCTTCTTCATTACTTAGGAAAGCAATTTCTACCAAACAGTTCGGGAAATCGGTCGGGGCATTCAAAGCGAAATTAAAATGACCAATATTGCCGAACTCCGTAAGTTTAAGATCTAACATTCTATTCAGAATGGTTTGTGTAAGTGGACGATATCCGATATGTTTATAGTAAGTGCTCACTCCGTTTATATCTGCTTTTGCACTTGAGTTCAAATGTAAGCTTATGAGAAAGTCGGGGTTTTGTTCTTGTAGCCAGAGAATACGGTCTTTATTATCGAAGCTGGTATCATTGTTGCGCGTCATGACGATTTGCTTTACGCCCATTTTCTTTAATGTCTTTTGTAAGGCTTTGGCAAATAGCAACGTGTATTCTTTTTCTACTAACTGTAATTTTACTCCGGTTGCACCGGCATTTGTTCCACCATGTCCGGCATCTATGGCAATTTTTAATTTTCGTATATCCAATGATGATGGTTGCCTTTTTACCTTTATACTTAGCGCTTCCCCTTTATAGCCAATGCTATAGCCCCAAAACTGCGGATGTACTAATTCAATAGTTATTTGTACTACATCGGCTTCTGTTTGGTTATAGTAAACATTTTTAACTTCTTTCAAAGAGCGTAATTGGGTAACCCAATTGGTATTACTTTGCACCCCAAAAATTTCAACCATAATACGCGCGGGATTTAGTTCCATCCATGTGCGATAGGGTAGTTTTTCTTCCAGGTTGATATTTACATAATCAAACAAGGAATCGCCTTTGGCAAGAAAAGAGTTACTGAGGTATAGTGCCTTTTTAGTATTTGTTGATGAGTCTGGTTTAGTAAACGTTTTATCTAAATAAGCAGTTCGGTATTTTGATAATTGTACAGTATATTGATCTTTGGTAGAATCTATGATTCGTAATAAAATATTGGTATCGATATAACCCATTTTTGCAGCTCCCAATCGATCTTCTCCCGTGCTAAACGCCAATGCAGGTAACTTGCCGCTGCTGCGAAGATATACTTGATTATTTGTTTGTGCTTTTAACTGTAGAGAGAAGCATATGCAAAACAGCAGGGTTGTACGTTTCATACCTTGAAGATACAAAAAACCCTCCCTGCTTAGGCGGGGAGGGTTTTTATTATGGCAAGCGGACTAAAATTTGTATCCGTTATCGGCGATTAGTTGATCGGCTATTCTTCTACGAGCGTCTTTGGTATTGAATGGTTCTACTTTGGTAAAACGCTTCAAGCCAATATGCATCATACGTAATTCATCACCATCTGCAAAGCTGTTCAATGCATCTTTACCGGCTTTGTTAATGCGATCAGCAGCATCGTATAAATAAGTGCGCATGATATCTGTTTGTAAACTTACCGCAGCAGCCCCTCTGGTATTTGCTAATTTCATTACGCGGAGTAAAGCACTCTCAGCATGGAATACTTCGATGGCCATATCTGCAATATTCATCAGAATCTCCTGTTCTTTATCTAATTGCATCATCAGTTTTTGTACGGCTGCACCGGCTACCATTAAAATAGCTTTTTTGAAGTTGGCAATTGCTTTTCTTTCTTTCGCAAATTCACCTTCGTCTTCTGCACCAAAATCAGGTATACTCATCAATTCTTTTTGTACAGCCATGGCAGGCCCCATTAAATCGAGCTTACCCTTCATAGCACGTTTCAATACCATGTCTACTGTTAATAAGCGATTGATTTCATTGGTTCCTTCGTAAATGCGGTTGATTCTACTGTCGCGATATGCTTTCGAAATCATATACTCATCACTAAAACCATTACCACCATGTATTTGAACGCCTTCATCTACAACAAAATCGAGTACTTCACTGCCATATACTTTTAATATGGCACACTCAATAGCGTATTCTTCAGCTGCACCTAGGAGGGCTTCTGCGAATGCTTTGCCACTAGCTTGTAATTCATGCTCTTTATCATCGATCCATTTGGCAGAGCGATATAGTGCCGATTCGCATACCCACATCCGGATAGCCATTTCGGCAAGTTTATGTTTGATAGCTCCGAATTTTGAAATGGATATTTTGAACTGCTCACGGGTTTTGGCATATTGAATAGAAATATCAGCCGCTTTTTTTGATCCACCCAAGGTTGCAGCGCAAAGTTTTAATCTGCCGATGTTCAGAATATTAAAGGCGATAACATGCCCTTTTCCAATGTCTCCTAAAACATTTTCAACCGGCACTTTACAATCTTGAAAATAGAGTTGAACAGTAGATGAGCCTTTGATCCCCATCTTATGTTCTTCCGGTCCTTGTGTAAAGCCTTCGGTTCCTCTTTCTACAATGAAACCAGTGAATTTGTCTCCGTCAATTTTAGCAAATACGGTATACACATCGGCGAAGCCACCGTTGGTAATCCAGCATTTCTGTCCGTTAAGAATATAATATTTTCCATCATCACTTAGCTTTGCGGTTGTTTTGGCGCCTAGTGCATCGCTACCACTATTTGGCTCTGTTAATCCGTAAGCGCCTTTCCATTCGCCGCTTGCGAGCTTAGGAATATATTTTTGTTTCTGCGCTTCTGTACCAAAATATAAAATAGGGAGAGAGCCAATTCCGGTATGTGCAGCAACAGCAACAGAAAAAGAGTGACCACCACCGAGGCCTTCATTTACAATGGTAGAGGTTATAAAATCTTTTCCAAGTCCACCATAAGCTTCCGGGAAAGAGGTTGATAATAATCCCTGCTCCCCTGCCTTCTCCATTAAAGATGGCATGAGTCCGGGTTCCATTTTATCAATACGCTCAACAATGGGGAGTACCTCAGTTTGTAAAAACTGTTCGCACATATCCATTACCATCGATTGCTCCTCATTGAAGTCTTCCGGAATAAAAGTTTCAAATGGATTACTTTCTTTGATAATCCACTCACCGCCTTGTAAGGCATTTACTGTTTTAGTGGTTTCCATTGTTTTTATTATTGTATTATTAATTATTATCCTTTCGTCGAATCGTCAGAACGTCAGGTCGTCTACGGTCTGCCCTCCACCGTCTCAGTTATTCCCATTAAATTATCATACACGCGTTGAAAAACCGATTTTACGGTTTCGATCTCATGTTTCTCCACACCTTCTAAAGCCTCATTCATGGTTTGATTGGCTAAATCAATCGTAATATGCTGTAGTTCTAATGCAGCATCCGTTAACTGTACCAGATTTATTCTTCTATCTGTGGGAGAAGCTACCCGCTTCACCAGTTTCTGTTTCTCTAGGTTATCTATCAATCTGGTAATACTGGGCTTATCACGAAATGTACGGTTGCAAAGCTCTTGTTGACTCAATCCATCTTCTTTCCATAAATGATATAAAACACTCCATTGTTCTATGGTTATTTCAAGACCTGCCGTCCTGAAATTCTTCTGTAAGCGCCTAGCAACGGCTGTTGAAGCCATACCGTTAATAACGCTGTATAATTCCCCTCGTCTAAAATGGTTGTTTGACATATAGTTAGTTATGCAACTATTTTCAAAATAAGTTCGTTTCTTTGACAATACCAAGAATAAATCACTAAATTTTTGTGATGGAGTCGTTTTTTATATCCTATCGGGTTTCTAGCTTCCATGTTGTTACGTACGGCGGGGAGGCTAACGTTATATTTTGCTTTCATGGTTATGGTGAAAATGCAGACAGTTATGGCATTTTTGAGGAATTACTAGGCAGCAGATATAAGTTGGTAGCGATTGAGATGCCATTTCATGGGAAAACTACTTGGCGAGGGCCGTTGCTTTTGGAGGTTGAAGGTCTTATTACAGTAATGAATGAGATACTGGGATCTACTTCGGCCACCTTCTCTGTAATGGGGTATAGTATGGGAGGAAGAGTGGCGCTGAGGCTTTTACAGGAAATGCCGGAAAGGATTGAAAAGCTAGTTCTTATTGCCCCTGATGGTTTGCACAAAAATTTTTGGCAGCGTATTGCCAATCAAAGTTTTGTAGGGAATCAATTATTCAAATTTACAATGAGGCATCCGGGCTGGTTATTTGGCCTAATGAAAATAGGCTTTACACTGAAGCTTCTTAATAGCAATATGGAAAAATTTCTACGTTATTATTTAGATGAAGAAGCGGAACGGTTGATGCTATATAAAAGATGGACAACCATGCGTAAGTTCAGACCCACACAGGCTTCTCTGCAGCAAATAATCCAGTCTAATAAAACACCGGTACATCTTTTTTTTGGTAAATATGATCGTATTATAGTATCTAGATGGGGGTATTTATTTGCCAACACTTTGCCAACTGTTCCGGTGAAGGAAATAGCTGCCGGACATATACTGCTCCAACAAAAATATGTATCTGAAATAGCCTCACCATTTATGGAGGAATAGCTTTTCTTTGTGCTCATGCTTTTTTTCATTGCTTTCATATGGTTATTCGCTTTTGTATACGCCGTATTGCTTTTAATGTATCGATATTGGTTTAATCGATTGCAAATATTTACTCCTTATACGAGTGCTTCTCCGCAAATTTTCTTTTCGATCATCATTCCTGCTCGTAATGAGGGAAGTAATATAGGGGCTTGTTTAGCGGCCATAGCTAAGCAAGAATATCCTGCCCATTTAATGGAAGTGATCGTTGTAGATGATCACTCGGAAGATGATACGGCTCAGGTAGTATCGGAATATCAATCTGCATGGCCCGGCTTACGATTGATTTATTTGAAAGATTACTTACAAGGGCATACTATTAATGCCTATAAAAAGAAAGCTATAGAAGTTGCTATTAAAGAAGCGAAAGGAAATTGGATCGTTACTACCGATGCTGATTGTACTATGGGAAGCAGTTGGTTAAAATTGCTGGATGCTTATATACAACAATATAAACCCGTGCTAGTAGCTGCCCCGGTAATGTTTGATAAAAAGCGAGGACTATT
>JAIEQT010000405.1 GCA_019747455.1 Chitinophagaceae bacterium
GGAAGTCGTATCGACCGGCTCAATTGGTTTAGACACAGCCCTTGGTGTAGGTGGCTTGCCTAAAGGAAGAATCGTAGAAATATATGGTCCGGAATCTTCGGGTAAAACTACTGTTGCCATTCATGTAATAGCGGAAGCGCAGAAAAAAGGCGGTATGTGTGCGATCATAGATGCGGAACATGCGTTTGATAGTGCCTATGCACAGAAACTCGGTGTTGATGTAGATAACTTATTGATCTCTCAACCCGATTATGGTGAACAAGCATTGGAGATTGCCGATAGATTAATTCTTTCTGGAGCATTGGATGTTGTGGTAATTGATTCTGTAGCTGCGCTGGTACCAAAGGGCGAATTAGAGGGTGAGATGGGGGATAGTAAAATGGGCTTACAGGCGCGTTTGATGAGCCAGGCCCTTCGTAAGCTCACAGCTACGATTAATAAAACAAATACGATTTGTATTTTCATCAATCAGCTCCGCGAGAAAATTGGAGTTATGTTTGGTAACCCTGAAACCACAACCGGGGGTAATGCACTTAAATTTTATGCATCAGTTCGTTTGGATATTCGGAGAATGACACAGATCAAAGACGGGGATGCCGCTATTGGCAATCGTGTAAAAGTAAAAGTAGTAAAGAATAAAGTAGCCCCACCTTTCCGAGCTGCAGAGTTTGATTTAGTATTTGGAGAAGGCATTTCCAAAGTAGGAGAAATAATAGATATGGGCGTTGAATTGGGGATCGTTCAAAAAAGCGGTAGCTGGTTTAGCTATGAATCTAATAAATTGGGTCAGGGTAGAGATGCTGTAAAAACCTTGTTAAATGATAATCCTGAATTGGCAAAAGAGATAGAAGGAAAAATAAGAGCAAAGCTTATTGTAGACGCTCCAGCCCCTGTTGAGCAGGAAGAAGAATAGTTTTTTGGTTGGGTTAGTAATACCGTCCCGATATGCCTTCTTGGCTATCGGGACTTTTTTATGCCTTTTCATAAAATATTACCCTAATATTCAGCGTTTTAAAATATGCCGAGCAATTATTTTCAGATATCTAGTATAAATAGATATTGTTATATGGTTGTAATCGTTTAATCGCATCCTAAAATGAATAGTAGGGTACCCAAACAAATACGCCTCAGCACAGCGCTATGGTATTGCTATATGCTTGTATTTACGAGCATATCAATGTTTTGTGTAGCCCAGCCACCTCTTAAGGGCATCTCATACGATATTCGACCGTTTAGAAAGGAAGCTATTTTTCGTAACGACGAAAAGGTAGGGTATGATGTTCGGCTAAAAAATAATACAGGAGAAAAAATAAGAGGAACGCTGAAAGCCTTTGTAAAAAACTATAAAGGCGAGCAGGTCTTTAACCAAGAGATGGGCTTTACAATGGATGCCCGTAGAGGTTTTTCTACAGACCTTAAGTTAGAAAATAATCTTACCGTTCCGGGTTTTTATCAATTAATGCTTGCTATCAACGCAGGTAGATATAATGATACCCTCTATTATGGATATGGGGTGGATCCTGAAAAGATTTATTCCAATGTAAATAGACCATCCGATTTTGATCAGTTTTGGGAAGACGCGAAAAGAGACCTAATCAATATCGATCCAAAATTTCGTGTTACCAGAAGAGGCGATCAGAGTACCAGAGATGTGGATGTTTTTTTAGTAGAATTTCAATCACTTGATTTTCAAACGATCAGGGGCTGGCTATCGGTACCAAAAGAAAAAGGCAAATTCAAAGTTATGTATGAATTGCCGGGCTATTTACAAGATATGCGTCCCGATTCTTTGCGTAAAGACATGGCTGTTTTTAGGCTTAATGTTAGAGGTCACGGCAATAGTACAGATAATACAAACGCCGACTTTAACACATTTAATATCATAAACCTAAATGATAAGAATAAATATATTTATCGAGGCGTGTATATGGATGCGCTTCGCGGGTTGGAATTTATTTACCGCCATGAACACCTGAAATTGGATGTTAAGAAAGTGATTGTAAAAGGGGAAGGACAAGGAGCCGTACTAGCGGCTGTGGTTAGTGCGCTAGATAATCGTCCACAAGGATGTGTTTTGGAGCGGCCGGTTTACGTAGATATGCGCACTTTATTTTTTATGGCAGAAACACAGAAGGTAAAACCCTGGCCCGTTCTTAATTTTCAAGCCTATATTAATAACCCGAGAAATAGACTGAATAAAGAAAATCTATTTAGAATTTGGGATTATTTTGATCCGGTAAACTTTGCGCCCAATATCCGATGCAAAGTTTTATTTGGTCATAATATGAAAAATACGGTTTGTCCACCACAAGCCGCCATTGCACTATATAATCAAATTCGAATTGATAATAGAGAAATATATATGGCGCCCGATGAAGAAGGGATGAACTATATATATTATTCTTTTGAAAATTTTTGGATTAAAAAAATACTCTAGCGCTACTTAACAAATTTGAAAATAAAAAAATACGAATGAAACATAAACTAATTCTTATTATTACCCTCTTCATTACAGGCCATTGTTTTGCCGACTTCCCGCTTGGTAAAAAAGGGAAATACTTAATAGTTCCCTCTTACAATTTATATCAGGCAAAAGGATATTGGGATAACAATAAAAACTATCAAACCTTTAATAATAATGGCCGATTTACATCTCATTATTTTAGTTTATATGGAAGTTATGGGCTCTCAGATAAAGTAGATTTTGTTGCCAGCTTGCCTTATGTAATTCAGCGCCGCCAAGAAAACAATTTTACGGAACAAAATGCCAGTTTGGGTGATGCTACCCTTGGTTTAAGGTACTTGCTAAATAGCTTTGACTATTATAAGTTCTTAAGTTTTACGGGCTCGTTAATAGTTCCATTATATTCAAACGTAAGTACAAAGCTGCCCTATACCGGTTTTCAACAAGCAGGAGGAGAAGTAAAAATGAGTTTATCAGGAACAAATAGAGAAAGATTAAAAAACACATACTATGATGTAAACGCGGGGTTGCGTCAATATTTTAGTTCAGAAGGCCCCACCCAATTATTTTTTGATGCCTTATTTGGTATACCGTTAGACGATTTTAATAAACTAACTTTTTCTATGAGTGGAATAAGTTCTACCAGTACACTTAATACTTTCAACCCGAATAATCTTTTTTTAAATCGGGAGTTCTCTTACTTCAGATTACAAGCAGGATATGGAAGAAAGATAGATCAGAATTATCAACTTTTCTTTACTATATTCTCAGATATAACCGGAAAAAATACAGGCAAGGGAGGTGGTGGATCGATATCGTTGGTGGCAAAACTGTAATACCGGCCGAAATCGTGTATGAAATCAAACATATATATACCGGCACTTACAGGGGTAAGAGCTGTTGCAGCTTTTCTTGTTTTCTTTCATCATTTTAACAGGACAGAGTTTTCTTATTCTGTTTTTAGAACACTCAATGAGTTTCATATGGGTGTTACGCTTTTTTTTGTACTAAGCGGCTTCCTTATTTGTTTGCGATACTACGATACATGTGAAATAAGTAGTACATGGTTTAGAAAATATATCAAGAACAGGATTGCGCGGATATATCCTATGTATTTGATTTTGACAGTTGCCACTTTTGCTTATTTCTGGAGTATTGGTGATAATAGTGTTCAGGGTGGATTATCCTCACCGATAGCGGTTTTATTTATGAACATTTTTTTCCTCCGTGGTTTTTTTGATGATTTGAAATTTACAGGTGTAAGCCAGGGGTGGTCTTTAACGGTAGAAGAATGCTTCTATTTTTTAGCCCCCTTCTTTTTCATGCACATTAAAAAAAGAAAAACTGCATTCATTTATTTACCCATGATTTTATTGGGAACCGGCTCACTATTAGTGTTGATTTTTAGTAACATAAACTTCTTTGGGTTTTTTGGTAATTTTAAATTCATGTTTCTCTATACTTTTTTAGGAAGATGTATAGAGTTTTTTATGGGAATGGGGTTGGCATTGATCATCTTAAAAAGCGATGATACAGTGAAGAAATTCCCGTTGTTCACAATTCTTGGAATCCTGGGAATAGCCGGCGGGATTGCCATTATGGCTACGCAACCCATTGATGAAAAAACCCCTTTCGGGCTGTACCAACCTGTGGGTATTTTCGCTAATAATATTGTTTTACCAATTGGTGTTGTAGTATTCTTCTATGGTTTAATGAAAGAAAAATCGTTGATTCGATATCTGTTATCTGCCCCTTTGATGCAATTATTAGGTAAGAGTTCTTATATCTTCTACCTGATACATATTGGATTCATTTCCAAACTGGCAAGTGAATTCAGCGAGAAAAGCACCACTCGTTTTTTTGATTGGTTAGATGCAAAAGAATATTGGTGGTTATCGGAACATATCGATTATGCATTTATATCGATATGTACTGTTTTCATCTTGCTAAATATTGTATCAATAATACTCTATAAATGTATAGAAGAGCCATTGAACCTCTATATCCGAAAGTCTGCATTACTGGAAAAGAGAACAAAATAGACTGAGCAATGGGAACCGTAAGAACATATCGGCATTTTATTTTTACATCAATGGCATTTGTTGGCCTTTGGCTTACATGTATGCCAGTTCATGCTTTCCAGCGAAAGCAAAAAACCGAAAAAAAGGGCGTTGAAATAGTATTAGAACCAAACAATAAAAAAGCAAGCTTCTCTGCAAGGAAACCGGTTACATTCAGAATAGGGTTACGAAATAATTTTTCATCTGATCAAGAGGGCACCATTGTTTATAAGGTGGTGAATAGTAAGGGTGAAGAGGTATTAACAAGCTCACTAGATGTTCGGGTGAATGCACGCAAAAATCTTGTATCGACATTTGATGTAAATATAGATGAAGAAGACACCTATTCGCTAACAGCAACAATCGACCTAACAGAATATAACGAAACCCTTACAAGAGGGTTTGCGTATAGTGGTCCCCCAAGAAAGCCGAAAGACCGCAGGGAACAAGCAAGAAATCCATATATCCAAAACTGGACCCCGGATAATGTGAAACCGGGTCCGCCGGTTCAAAAGCAAACACTTGTTAAAGAAGCAGAATCGGCGAATCATAATCAAGAAGCAAGCGCCGAAGAAGATACCGGCGATTCAGGCAGTGAGGAAGAAGGAGAAATAATTGTGAAACTGAAACCGGCTGAGAAAGACGCCATTTTCATGAATGGAAATAGTATTAAATATTCGGCTACTATTCAGAATAAATATAAAAGTAAACAAGAAGGAACTTTTACTTTATTGGTTGAAACAGAAGACGGAAAGAGTGTTAGCTCAAAACAAGTAAAAATTAAACTAGGCAAAAGAGGACAAAAAAGCCTGAATATAACGCTTCCGCCTATAACCGCCCCCGGTATCTATAATCTAAAAGCCGCACTAAACACGACTACTTACGACGATACGAGCTTGCATGCATTCGGATACAGAATTGCTAACTATGGAACACCATATAGAAGGGCCCCAGATTTTGATGATTTTTGGAAAAATGCAAAACAAGAACTTGATCAGGTTGATCCACAGTTTAAAATAACACTAGACGAAGGATTAAGTACTTATTATCATAATGTTTATCGTGTAGATTGGGTATCCCTAGGTAATATTAATTGCTATGGATGGCTTTCTATTCCAAAGCCAAAGGGGAAGTACCCGGTATTAATTGGCTACGGAGGATACAAAATTCCACTAAACCCACTTTATTACGACGACTATGTAATCTTCACCGTAAATGTTAGAGGTATCGACCCGAAGGTTTATAAACAGATCAATCCGGAGAATAAAGAGCAAATAACGGTTGGTATTGAAGATAAAGACGCCTATGTGTACAAGGGGATATATATGGACTGCGTAAGGGGATTAGAATTTATTTATAGCCATGGTGATATGGGATTTGATCTGGGTAGGGTTATTGCTTTTAGTGGTAGCCAGGGAGCAACCTTATCACTAATTTCGGCCTCTTTAATGCCAGGTAAAATAAATGCAGTAGTAGCTAACAATCCTGTATTTGCCGACTGGAAAAGCACCTACGATATCGGACTCTCAAAAAAGGAGTTAAGCTTTCCAATCAAGAACTTAGTAGACTATCAAAAAGAAAATAAGGGTGTAAAACAAGAGAACATATTAGAAACCCTGAACTATTTTGACTTACAAAATTTTATGCCTGGAATCAGATGCCCGGTTCTTTTTGCTGTTGGCTTGCTAGATCCTTCTTGTCCACCCGGGGCACAAATTGCCGCATTTAATAAATTAAGTCCAAGTGTTTTAGCCCGCAGTGATTTATTCGTATTCCCAAAATTAGGCCATGAAGTACCGGAAAGCCATCAGGCATTAGTAAGTATTTGGTTTGCTGAAATGGTGGCTAAAAAGATTAACAGAAAATGAATATTAAAAAAATTATCATAGTATTCTTAATTATTGTAATGGCGATCCCATCGCGAGCCGATTGGCCTATTGGGAAAGGAAGAACAAGTATGATATTGTCTTATGGATTTTTTTATTCGTCTAAGTATTTTGATTCCATAGGAAGGGTGGCTAAGTTTACGCCAGGGGATAATTTCAAGTCTTATACTATTGGGTTAACCGCACTACATGGCATTACAAGAAGGTTGGATTTAACGGTTGGGGTGCCGTTTATTATGCAGGATTTAATCAGTAATGGTAAGCGAGAAACAAACTCAGGAATTGGTGATGTTTCGATTGGTTTAGCCCTTCATTTTCCCTCTGAATTACATAAAAGACACCTTACGATTAAAGCAAGCATGATAATACCAGCGTATGAAAATGTAAATACCCCGTATTTAGGTTTTGCTTCCAAAGGGTTTCAGGGGGCCATTAATTATTCGTTTACTCCGGCACCGCAAGCATTTGCTGTTATTGAAGGAACGTATACACGCTACGTAGATTATGCAGATGGACCCGAACAAGTTGGCGGGACGGCTACTTTTGGAAAGCAATTGAATAAGTACAGCATGATCACATTCAGCTTTAATCATCAGCTCTCCAACAGCACCAATATAAACTTTAACCAGAACGTATTGGTGAATAAAAACTTTACGTCTGGAAGATTAACCATGGCTTATGGACGAAGGCTTACTAGAACCATTACCCCATTCATTCAAGGCTTCTATACACTTTATGGGACTAATATGGGTATAGGATTAGGCGGAAACCTTTTCTTTATCGTAAAGCTTCCATAAATTAGGGAATAAATTTATCCTCTTTGTTACAGAGCCCCCTAAAACAGATTTTATTATTATTGATTTTTGTTTCTACAGCGTTGTTAGGATTAACACAGCAACCTAAAATATACGCTGCCATAGAAATTTCAATCTATCCCGCAAGGATAAATGCCGACTTTTCAAAAAAACATCCGGTCAAATTTTTTTTAGTAGCAAAGAATAATTTGAATACAGCTCAAAAGGGGATCATTGATTATATGATACGAAATCTATTTGATGACATTGTGGAAACCGGAAAAATGGAAGTGCTCGTAAATGCCGGAAAAAAATTTAAAGAAGGTTTCCTCATCAATTTTGATAAGCAGGGTATTTATAGGATCGAGTTTGATATAAACTTTCCACGGTTTTCAGAAAAGCAGATTGGTAAATTTACATATCAATGAGGAGTTGTATACGATAATTAAAATAGCGATAAGGGCTCTTTTGAAAATATTTTTTCAAAAGCAAATGATAAGTAAGGGCGAATTATTTGAAACCCGGGGTCCGTTGCTCTTGGTCGCAAATCACCCGAATTCGTTTTTAGATGCCATTATTATTGGCGCTTCCTGTAAATTTCCGGTTCATTTCTTAGCAAGAGGGGATGCTTTTCAAAAAAAGTATCATAGGTTTTTGCTAAATCTCTTACAAATGATTCCTATTTATCGTATGCGGGAAGGGCGCGATAAGCTTCATTTGAACAGCAATAGTTTTGTTAGAACACAAGAAGTGCTAAATAAAAACGGAATCGTGTTAATTTTTATAGAAGGTATCTGCGTTAATAGTCACGATTTACAGCCTTTCCAAAAAGGGGCAGCGCGCATTATTATGGAATATAGGGGGCTTTTACCACTAAAGGTCATGCCTGTGTGTATTTACTATGGGCAAATACCCGCTGTATACCACAAAATAAGTATAAGCGCTGGAAAACTTTTTAAAGCCAGTGATTTTTTAAGAGAGAAAAATACAAAGGCAATAGTTCAGCACTTTAATTCAACCATGAAGCAGGAGCTACAATCATTGTTAGCGGATTCTTCCAAACGTATTAGCGAAAACGTGAGTCAGAACGCCATTAACAAGAAAATAATAAGGTATGCGATGTTGCCGGTTTTTTGGCCAACGAGTAGAATAGTATATGCTGTAACAAAAGGAACCGTTTTTTTTGACTCTGTTTTGTTTGGCGTACTACTTTTTATATTACCCATCTGGATTTTTCTGGTTTTAAGTATATTCATATTTTCGATTGAAGCCTACATTTACTATTATTAATACATGAATATGAAAAAAGGATTACTGTTTTTATTGCTTTTTGTAACAATACATGTGTTCTCTCAGGATACAATAACCAAAAAAGATATTGCAGCAGCATCTAAGTTGTTTGATCTTTCTTTTACGGAGAAGGAAATCGATACGATGTATGCGGGCGTTAAAGAAAACCTTATTGGATACAGGCTGATGCATAAATACGCTATCAATAATAGTGTACAAATGAGTATAGCCCAAAACCCCGTTTTGCCGGGAATGATTTTTCCCACAAAGCAGGAAAAAATAAAATGGATTACGGAGAAAACAAGCATGCCTTCCAATATAAATGACCTTGCTTTTTACTCTATTTCGCAACTAGCCTACTTAATAAAAACGAAACAAATCAGCTCGGTAGCACTTACCACTTTCTTTATTGATCGAATAAAAAAATTTGGAGATACATTGGCTTGTGTTATTAGTATTACAGAATCTATTGCTTTAGAACAAGCCAAACGGGCAGATGAAGAAATTGGTGCAGGTAAATATAAGGGGCTACTGCATGGTATACCATATGGCCTAAAAGATTTATTTGCTGTAAAATCTACAAAAACAACATGGGGAGCAGCGCCGTATAAAAATCAACAAATAGAAGAAGATGCGTATGTGTATACCAAACTAAGAGAGGCGGGAGCTGTACTTGTTGCAAAATTCACGCTAGGGGCATTGGCCATGGGTGATTATTGGTTCGGCGGCAGAACAAAAAACCCATGGAATCTAAATAGCGGCTCCTCGGGCTCATCGGCCGGATCTGCTTCAGCAACTGTTGCAGGCTTAGTTCCATTCGCAATCGGTACGGAAACATGGGGCTCTATCATCTCGCCTTCTTCTACTTGTGGTGCTACGGGTTTGCGACCTACATTTGGCCGAATTAGCAGAACAGGGGCTATGGCATTAAGTTGGAGCCTCGATAAAATTGGTCCCATTTGCAGATCGGCAGAAGATGCGGCCATTGTATTTTCGGCTATTCATGGTACCGATGGATTAGATGCATCAGCTGTAAATAAACCTTTTAATTACAACCCATCTCTCGATATCAAAAAATTAAGAATAGGATATGCTAAAAATTATTTCGATAGAATTACCGATACCTCCCGGTTGGAGTTAAAAGTATTGCAAACATTTAAAGACATGGGCGTTGAGTTGATACCAGTGGTTTTTCCTGATAGCGGGGTTTATAATTTTAATATCATGGATATTGTAATTAGTGCTGAATCTGCTGCAGCTTTTGATGATTTTACTAGAAATAACGTAGATGATGAGATGACGAGACAAACACCATTCGACTGGCCCAACAGCTTCAGGGTTTCCAGGTTGATGACAGGAGTAGAATATGTAAATGCAAACCGACATAGATATACCCTCATGCAAAAAATAAATGAAGCCATGCAACAGATAGATGTGCTGATCTGCCCTACCCGCGGAAGTGGTAATCAAAGCGCTATAACCAACCTAACCGGGCAGCCTGCAGTTTGTGTACCTATCGGCTTCGACAAACGAAATGGTCTTCCTCAGTCTATTACTTTCCTGGGTAATATTTATGGAGAAGCGGCAATTTTATTAGCAGCCAAAAGATATCAAGAAAGTAGTGTGTGGGAAGATATGCATCCACCGAAATTTAAATAAAAACAACCCTAACCACCATATTTATGGTAAGAAATGCTGTTGCCATTATAGCGCTCTTTGCGCTGACCTCATCTTGTATTACGAGTAAAAAAATAGCTGGCGCTGAAGCCACAGCGTTAAACGAACTAAAACTGCTCGATAAATATGTTATTCCTCATAACCTGCAATATAAAGGAACAACCGTAGGCGGACTGTCGAGTATCGATTATAACCCTCAGAAGGATGAGTATTATTGCATAAGCGATGATCGTTCCAATATAAATCCGGCTCGCTTTTATACAGCCAATGTTGTTATTAAAAACAATAAAATCGATACAGTAGTTTTTACTAATGTGCATTTTATGCGAACACCCCTCGGAGATACTTTTCCCGATTATAACAAAAACCCCAGGCAATCCGTAGATCCCGAATCACTTCGATTTAATCCCAACAAAAACAATTTTGTATGGACTAGCGAAGGCGAACGCATGATTACAAATAAGGACACTGTGTTAGTGAATCCGGCTATCATTATAATGGATGAACAAGGAAAGTTTATAGATACTTTTCGATTACCTGAGAATTTGATCATGCGGGCTAACTCTTTTGGCCCCAGACAAAATGGTGTTTTAGAAGGCATGAGCTTTGGTAATAAGTATAAAGATTTATATGTAAGTGTAGAAGAGCCCCTATATGAAGATGGACCTAAAGTGGAAACTTTTGTTCAGAAAACCTGGCTTCGCTTTTTTAAATTCAATGTAGATACAAAAAAAAATATAGAGCAATATGCCTATATGCCAGAAAAAATAGATACCCTCCCAAAACCGCTTAGTGCATTTAAAGTAAATGGAATTTCTGAAATGTTATATATTGGGAATAAGCAGTTTTTGGTGGTTGAAAGAGCATTCTCTACGGGCCGACAAAAATGTACCATTAAAATATTTTTAGCCGATGCCTCGAAGGCGGCAAATATTAAAGATGTTCCCTCTTTATTACTCGACGCACCTGCTTTTCCGATGACCAAGAAACTGCTTTTTAACTTTGATAAGGTAGATGAGTTTATCGATAATGTAGAAGGAATAACGTTGGGTCCGGTTTTACCTAACGGGCACCAAACGATTGTATTAGTAGTTGATAATAATTTTAATCAGTTTGAAGAAACCCAGTTTATTTTGATGGAAATTATTCCATCATGAAATGGGTAGCTATTTTTTTCACTATTTGTTGTATCAGTTGTGAGCCATCTAATTCTTCCACGCCTCGTATCGTTATAGAAACGGCGTATGGTGATATTGAACTGGAGCTATTCGCTAATAAGGCGCCCAAAACCGTTGCTGCCTTTTTAAGTTATATAGATAACGATTTATACGATAAAGCCACTTTTTACAGAGTATTGAATAATGATAATCAGCCCTCAAATGCACCCAAATCCGAACTCATACAAGGAGGTATTTGGAAATCTAAAGCATACGCTGCAAAACAAATAAAAGGCATCGAACATGAGCCTACTAATAAAACAGGAATTTTACATAAAGCCGGTGTTATTTCATTAGCCAGAACAAAACCTGGCACAGCCAGTACCGAGTTTTTTATTTGTATTAGTGATGAATCCGGGCTAGATTTTGGAGGAGAAAATGTAGCCGATAAACAAGGCTATGCGGCTTTTGGAAAAGTGATTCGCGGCATGGATATTGTAATGAAAATTTATAGACAGAATGAGGTTGATCAATACTTTGATCCGCCAATAACTATATTTTCAATCAAAAGAAAGTAGACATGAAAAACAAAATGCAAATGTTTGCGGCGGCCACAGCAATGATTATGATCGTTGCTTGTACGCAAAAGGCCTATGTTCAGAAAGACGAAACAGTAAACTTTTCAACCATTAATACCTACAGCTGGGCCGATGGAGATAATGATAAAAATTATAATACAAAGCGCCCCAATCAAAATGATTTAAGGGATAGGAAAATTCATGAAACGATTGATAAATATTTACAGGCTCATGGATGGAAAGAGGTAAAAGAAAATCCTGATGTATATATGGTTTTTGATGTAGTTGTAGAAAAAGAGCAAAAGGATATTAGCACACCCGTATATTCCCAGCCGTATACCAGATGGTATTATTATCCTGTTGGAGGCAGATGGATGCCCATAATGTATCCTTCCAGTTTTTTAGGATATAATAATCGCACAGAAACAGTAAAAGAAGGAACGCTAACGATTACTTTAATGGATCCTAAAACAGACAAAACGATTTGGCAAGGCTGGAGTACAACAGAAATTTACCGAGCGAAAATAACCGATAGGGAAATCGATAGGAATGTAGAGGCTATCGTTAATAAACTCAAGAAGTTTTAACAAGTAAAACGGGCGGAATTATTATACAGAGAAGGTTTTTACGGAAAAGAGCTAGTAATTTCACATATGCCTTTTCAATTAAAAGCGCCCTATCCGCCAGCAGGCGATCAACCGGGTGCCATACAACAGCTTACAGACGGTGTTGAGTCTGGAGAACAGTACCAAACGCTCTTGGGGGTAACGGGTAGCGGAAAAACATTCACCATTGCCAATCTGATACAAAATGTACAGCGACCAGCACTGGTGCTCACGCATAATAAAACCCTTGTGGCACAGCTTTATGGAGAGTTTAAACAGTTCTTCCCCGAAAATGCGGTAGGTTATTTTGTAAGTTATTACGATTACTATCAGCCCGAAGCCTATATGCCCGTAAGTGATGTGTATATAGAAAAAGATCTGAGCATCAACGAAGAATTAGATAAACTACGTTTGCAAGCTACATCTCAATTACTGAGCGGTCGCCGCGATATTATTGTGGTGGCCAGTGTGAGCTGTATTTATGGTATGGGTAACCCTACCGAATACGAAAATGGTATTGTACGGATTCATAAGGGACAGATAATATCGCGACAAGCATTTTTACACTCCTTAGTTAATTCATTATATAATCGCTCGCAGGGCGATTTTACCAGGGGGACATTTAGGGTTAAAGGAGATACGGTGGATATTAATTTACCTTACGTAGATTTTGGATATCGCGTAAGTTTTTTTGGTGATGAAATTGAAGAGATCGAAAGTATAGAAACGGCCACTAGTAAGCGTATTGGGCTTATGGAAAATGCTGCCATCTTCCCGGCAAACTTA
Organism: Chitinophagaceae bacterium; assembly: GCA_019747455.1. Taxonomy (GTDB): domain Bacteria; phylum Bacteroidota; class Bacteroidia; order Chitinophagales; family Chitinophagaceae; genus Sediminibacterium. The sequence continues at coordinate 13,298 of JAIEQT010000405.1, forward strand.
TATTTAGCCCCCAAGGATATGATCACGCAAGTAATGCATGAGATCCAAGATGAAATGATGCAACAAGTAGAATACTTTAAGGCAAGTGGAAAATTTATTGAAGCACAGCGATTGAAAGAACGTGTAGAGTATGATTTAGAAATGATTCGGGAATTAGGTTATTGTAATGGGATAGAAAACTATTCTCGCTTTTTCGATAGAAGAAAACCCGGCACTCGACCTTTCTGCTTATTAGATTATTTTCCAAAAGATTTTTTATGTGTTATAGATGAAAGCCACCAAACCATTCCGCAGGTTGCAGGTATGTATGGGGGTGATAGGAGTAGAAAATTGGTATTGGTAGATTATGGTTTTCGGTTACCGAGCGCCATGGATAATCGACCACTTAATTTTCATGAGTTTGAGAGCCTTATTGGACAAACGATTTTTGTAAGTGCAACCCCCGGTGATTATGAGTTAGAAAAAACGGGAGGGGTTGTAGTGGAACAGGTAGTACGGCCAACCGGATTGCTTGACCCCCCTATAGAAATCAGACCAAGTGTGAATCAGATAGATGATTTATTAGATGCGATAGATGAGCGTGTTAAAAAAGGAGATCGGGTATTGGTTACAACCCTAACCAAACGCATGGCAGAGGAAATGGATAAGTATTTAGGAAGAATCAATATCAAATCGAAATATATCCATAGTGATGTAGATACTTTGGAGCGCGTAGAAATACTGAGAGATTTACGTTTAGGGGTAATAGATGTATTAGTGGGTGTTAACTTATTAAGGGAGGGTTTGGATTTACCCGAAGTATCCTTGGTTGCGATTTTAGATGCTGATAAAGAAGGGTTCTTAAGAAATGAAAGATCGCTTACACAAACAGCCGGCAGGGCGGCGAGAAATGTAAATGGGCTAGTTATATTTTATGCTGATAAAATTACGGAGAGTATGCAGCGTACCATTGATGAAACGAATCGCCGGCGTGAAAAACAGATCGCATATAATATTGCCCACGGAATTATTCCCCAAACAGTTATAAAAAGCAAAGAACAAGTATTTGCTCAAACATCGGTGCTGGATATTAAGGGATATGATCCTTCAAACCCATATGCATTACAGCAAGATGAAGGGTTGGTAACTATTGCGGCTGAAGAACAAATAGCGTATAACACCATCCCACAAGTAGAAAAAGCCATTCAAAAAACGAAGAAAGAAATGGAGAAAGCAGCACGCGATTTAGATTTTATTGAAGCTGCGCGATTACGAGATGAAATGTTTAGGCTACAAAAAGAGTTAGAAGGCATGAAATAAAGTAAATTGTGAATATATAAGTATAGCTATGTATAAATTGTTATTCTGGTTTCTTTTTAGTGGAATTACAATGGCATCTGCGCAGCAAAACACACCCGCTAAAGCGCCGCTTAAAAAGCCGATTAAGCCAATGTATTATAGTGAACCCTTTCGACCACAATTTCATTTTACACCGCAAAAATTTTGGATTAATGATCCCAACGGATTAATTTATCATAATGGAGAGTATCATTTGTTCTATCAACATAATCCCTTTGAAAATAAAAAAAAAAAAAAAAAAAAAAAAAAAAAAATAAGCGGGGATTTGATTCGCTGGAAAGAGTTGCCAGTAGC
>JAIEQT010000363.1 GCA_019747455.1 Chitinophagaceae bacterium
TTAGCATCGATAAAATAGTCTACTATATCAATTTCTGTTAGCCCAGTATCATTTATTAAAATAGTGAGACCATCAAAAAGGTTTTTACCTGAATTAAACTTCGGCCTTGTTTCTGGACGTAGTTGAAAATTTACTACTTGATTAATATCACCATTTTTATTTCTAAGTTGATCATTAAGCTGCGCGGCTACCTCTTGTGTAAAATTTTTAAATGAAGGACTATTTTTTACAGCATTATCAAGAACACTGCTTCTAAACTCACCCCCTACTTTATCACAAAACTGATTATAGATAGCTAAGCCAACATTGCGTAGTACATTTTTTGTAAAAAATTTTATTAAATACTCCATGTAAGACTTTAAACTAGATTCTGGAATTATTGTAGGATTTAAAAAATTTACATTTACCCCAGACAGATCTCCTCCGGAATGGAAACTACTCTCTTGATTATTAAATCTTGATATAGTTTGTGCGATTTTTCTTTTAGGAAAACCAAAATATTGTTCATCGTTATTAGCCGACATATCGATCACATATCCTAAATCAATTAAGGGCTCGTCTCCGAGCTCTTCTGACGGTATACCTTCAATTAAAAAAGGATTTTCTTTATCCCAAGAATTCCAGTCATTTTGTATAGGTAGAATACCAAACTCATTTTTTTGCATTACTGCTTCTCCAGAGTTTGGATCATAAATATTCTGAGAAAAATTTGAATAGTAATTAGCATTAGTATTTCCATAAAAACCCCCATAATATGGAAACCATAAGCTAATATTATAATCAGGATAATTTTGAGAAACATTTGGTAGATTATAGTATAAGTAGAAGTCTAACCAATTAAACTCTGACTGTCCACCACCTCCATCAAATATCTCCCCCTCCATTTGTTTTGGTTGACCCCCGCCGCCTAATACAGAACAAAGTGTCCAATTACCATTGTCATCCTTCGCAGGTACTGCAAAAAGATATCGCCCTATACACCACAATAGTTGTGAAAACCAACTTGGGCCCCCACCATTAGAGGAGGTTGAACGCATATTGGATTTAATTGAATTCTTCAATATGAAATTTTCGAAGGCGCTACTCTTCCCATTTTTATACTCCACTTTTAAGTGTTTAAAAGTTGAAAAGTCAATAAGTTCAATCATACCTGAATAACCAGTAGCACTTATATTTTTCTCATCCACTTTTCTTATGAAGTTAGTTGATAGTCTATCAAATTTATCTTTTATGAAAAAAAGTTCTCCGTCACCGTGTAGTAGCGGCACCTTTATTACAAAGGTATTTTTAAAAAAAGTTTTTTGGATGCTATTCGTATCAGCCTTAGGAGCATTGGGCAACAATAAATTATACCACAGTAACCAGCTCATAATTTCTTGCTTACTTATATTTTCTTGTCTTGGAAAGGTATATTTATCAACTTTCTTATTGCAACTACCTGCTAGAAAAATACATATCAAAAAATACAAACTTCTTTTCATAGATATTTTTTATGAAAATAACACTTGCATCAAGATTGTGCAAAAATTTTAATTAGCATTTGGAAAACCCCTAATTTTGCGCAATTCCTCTATAAATGAACCCTACACTCCCTTCCAACGAATCGATCCCTTCAAAAAAGAAAAAAATTATTGTATTGGGTAGCGGCCCTAACCGAATCGGACAAGGGATCGAGTTCGATTATTGCTGTGTGCACGGACTACTGGCCATAAAAGAGTGTGGTTATGAAGCCATTATGGTAAACTGTAACCCCGAAACAGTTTCTACCGATTTCGACATGGCTGATAAACTGTATTTCGAGCCAGTTTTTTGGGAGCATCTCTGGGAAATTATAGAGCTAGAGAAACCCGAGGGTGTAATTGTTCAGCTAGGCGGACAAACAGCCCTCAAACTGGCCAAACGCTTGCATGAGAAAGGAATCAAAATTATCGGTACCTCTTTCGATAATATGGATATTGCCGAAGATAGAGGTCGCTTTAGCGATCTTTTAAAAGAACTAAATATCCCCTACCCTGAATACGGAACTGCCTATACCGCAGAAGAAGCCATTGAAGTAGCAAACAAAGTGGGTTACCCTGTTTTAGTGAGGCCTAGTTATGTATTAGGCGGACAAAGAATGCGGATTGTAATTAACGATGATGAGGTTGAAAAAGCAGTTATCAGCTTATTAAAACATATTCCGGGTAACAAAATTCTGATCGATCATTTTCTCGATCGTTGTCAGGAAGCCGAGGTAGATGCCATTTTTGATGGAGAGAATTTCCATATTATGGGTATTATGGAACATATCGAACCCGCAGGTATTCATAGCGGGGATAGTAACGCGGTATTACCTGCTTTCAACCTCACCCCTTTGGTTGTTGAAACCATGGAATATTATTCCGAAAAAATTGCGCGGGCATTAAATATCAAAGGTCTCATTAATATTCAGTTTGCTATTAAGGATGGTAAAGTATACGTAATTGAGGCTAATCCTCGCGCATCTAGAACTACTCCTTTTATTGCAAAAGCTTATCAAATACCGTATTTGAATATTGCCACAAAAGTGATGTTGGGTGCTGCAAAACTTACTGAGTTTACTATGGAGAAAAAACTTGAAGGATATGCCATTAAAGAACCCGTTTTTAGCTTCGATAAGTTCCCCGGTGTAAATAAGGAATTAGGTCCGGAAATGAAGAGTACCGGTGAGGCAATCAGATTTATTAAAGACTTACGCGATCCCTACTTCCGTACTTTATACAAAGAGCGGAGCATGAATTTAAGTAAATAGCGTATTTATACCTGATTTTCGAAGCCGTGATTTTTATCATGGCTTTTTTTGTATGTTTTTTTCATGCAACGCATTATTCGCGAAAAATCGTGGTATGAATATCCACTTATAAAAATGGGTTTCTTCTTTATGGGAGGATTAGTAATTGGTAAATACCTGCCAGTATTTTCATTAACTATTATACAATGCATTTTAGCCTTTAGCTTACTCCTTTTCACATTACTCCGTTTTGCAAACTATAAAATCGCCTATCGGTTACAACTTTTCACGGCTGTATTACTCTGTAATACTATTTTATCTTTCGGCGTATTATGCATGCAGCTTCGCCTAGCCGAAATTCCAAGTAATGATGCCAAAAAAACGCAGAGCTTAGTTTTAATAAAAATAGAAGAACCATTACAGCAAAATAAAAAATCGTATACCACACTTGGTCGAATTCTTCAATGGCAATCAATGAATACAATAGAAAAAAGACAAGGAATCATTCGTATGTATTTCCCTCTTTCTATTAATAAGGCTATGATTACACCAAATAATTGGATCGTTCTCTATAAAACACCCCAACTCATTGCATCCCAAAAAAATAACGGTTTCGATTATAAGCACTACGCCTTTATACAACAAATCTACTATCAAGTATATGTGCAAGAGAATGATATGGAGTTAGTGAAAAAAGAAAAAGTGCCTTTGTTTACAGACCTGTTATTTACTACAAAAAACAGTATTATTAAACTACTCGATCAATATATTGAAGGAAAGCAAGAAGCTGGGATAGCGCAAGCTTTACTCATTGGCTTTAAAAGGAATATAGATAAATCACTGCTCGATGCTTATAGTAAAACAGGCATTATACATATTATAGCTATCAGTGGTATGCATTTGGGTATGATTTATTTACTGCTTTTAAAGCTCTTATACCCATTACGAAATAAAAACCAGTACCCGGTTATAGAATTTATCATAGTAGTAATAATCATATGGCTCTTCACCCTGCTTACTGGCGCTGCACCAAGTATAGTACGCGCTGCCATAATATTCTCTTGCATGAGTATGGGTAAGCTATTGAAAAGAAAATATAATTCTTTAAACGCATTAGCCTTTGCAGCACTTTGTATTCTTTTCTATAACCCCTTGCTTATAGACGATATTGGCTTCCAACTTTCATTTGCTGCTGTTATCAGTATCATATGCTTTTATCTTCCTATCAAAAAGTTATTATACATTGAAAATAAAATACTCTTACTATGCTGGGAATCAACAAGCATAACAATATCTGCCCAAATACTCACGCTTCCCTTATTACTTTATCATTTCCATCAATTCCCTGTTATTTTTTTATTTACAAACTTTATAGCTGTCCCTATTTCAGGAGTAGTGTTGTATCTAGAAATATTATTATTAGCAGTTAGCCCGATCCGTCTCATAGCAAGCTTGTTTGGCAAGTCCATTTATCTGCTTCTCGCCTGGCTTAATAATTGGGTAGCAGCTATGGCCAGTTTACCCTTTACTAGTATTAGCAATATTTCTATTACCATCCCTCAAACATTGGCTATTTATATATTTATTATTATTTTAAGCAGTTTAAAAAGAGAAAAATATGTATAAGAAACAAAGAGCGCTTACTTTTGCGCATCATGCAAAAGAAAATACAATCTGCCCTTATTTCTGTCTTCTATAAAGACGGTTTAGCTCCCATAGCCCAAGAATTACACCGTTTAGGTATCACTATTTACTCTACCGGTGGTACACAGCAGTTTTTAGAATCATTAGCCATCCCTTGTATACCTGTAGAAAGTTTAACCGGTTATCCTTCTATTCTGGGAGGAAGAGTAAAAACACTACATCCGGTAGTTTTTGGTGGTATTTTAGGAAGAAGATATGAGGAACAGGATATAGCAGAAATGAAGCAATATGAAATACCCGAAATAGATCTGGTGATTGTAGACCTTTATCCGTTCGAAGAAACACTTCGTAACACTACAGAAGAAAAAGCAATCATTGAGAAAATCGATATTGGCGGTCCCAGCATGATTCGTGCGGCAGCAAAAAATTTCAGGGATATTACTGTTATTGCTGCTAAAGATAGTTATGAGAATCTATTAACGCTTCTTCAAACGCAAGGAGGTATTACCGGTATAGAACAGCGTAAAGCCTTTGCTGCTAAGGCTTTTGAAGTGGTTATGAATTATGATATCGCGATTAGTAATTACTTTAACCCCGTTCAGCAGCAAATACTACGCTATGGCGAAAATCCACATCAAAAAGCAATATTTAGCGGTAACCTAGGTGAGCTGTTTACACAATTAAATGGTAAGGAATTATCTTATAATAACTTAGTAGATGTTGATGCGGCAATACAATTGATTCAAGATTTTAAAAATTATGATAAGGCCGTATTCGGTATCATTAAACATACTAATGTTTGCGGTATTGCTGCCAGAAATACACTCAAAGATAGCTGGGATGCAGCTTTAGCCGGCGATCCGGAAAGTGCTTTTGGTGGTGTATTAGTTACAAATACAACGCTGGATGAAGCTACTGCCGATGCCATTAATGAAATATTTTTTGAAGTATTGATAGCCCCCGCATATACCGAAGAAGCTTTAACTATTTTAAAAACAAAGAGGAATAGAATTTTGCTTCAGTCGTTACAAGTACCTATTAACAATAGTATGAAAAAATCGGTATTAAATGGTTGGCTAGAACAAGATACCGATACCCTCAATTATGAGAAATGGGAAGAAGCAGGAAGGCGTACCTGTACCGATAAGGAAAAAGAAGATCTTATATTCGCTAATATTGTTTGTAAGCATTTAAAGAGCAATGCCATTGCTTTAGTAAGAGACTTGCAACTGGTGGGTAAAGGTTGCGGACAAACCAGCCGCATAGATGCACTACGCCATGCTTTAGAAAAAGCCAAACAATTCAACTTTGAACTGAATGATGCTGTATTGGCATCGGATGCTTTTTTCCCTTTTAATGATTGTATTCAGATTGCGCATACAGCAGGTATCAAAGCTTTCATACAACCGGGGGGATCTGTTAGAGATAAGGATAGTATTGCTTATGCCATAGAAAACGGATTAGCCATGGTGCTTACCGGTACCCGGCATTTTAAACATTAATGAATATCAGTACAAAACATAAAGCTTATTTCGCATTATTTATCACCAGTACTGTTTGGGGTACTAGTTGGATAGCCAGTAAAATAGCCGTAAAATATACTCCTGCCTTAGAAGTATCTGCTATAAGGCAAGGTATAGCGGGACTAATATTTGTACTTTTCTTTTTAGTTAAAGGTGAAAAATTACCAAGCCGCAAACAATTTATTTGGTTAGCCGGTATGAGTGTTTTACTTTTTGTATCGGCTAATGGTTTTGCTACCATTGGTTTGCAATATATATCAAGTGGGTTAGGAGCACTAATATCAGCTTTGTATCCTTTAAGTGTTGTAATCATTGAACGGATTTTTTATAAAAATACCCGAATCAATACGCAAACATTTATTGGTATCTTTTTAGGATTAGGAGGTATTGGATTGGTATTTTACGAAAACGCATTTCACCATCATGCCGAAGGATATATTATCGGTATTATTTTTTCTGTTATAGCCATGCTTAGTTGGGCAATTGGCACCATTTATATTGCAAGAACAAAGATGAAAATTAATCCATACTATGCTACTGGCTGGGAAATGATTTGCGCTTCGGTTATTCTTTTTATGATGAGTGTGGCTACCGGCAAATATATCCCTATTAGCGCTATACCTTACCAAACATGGCTTTCGATAGGTTATTTGGTTTCTATGGGGTCTGTTATTACATTCGTTGCGTTTATCTATACAATGAAACATTTACAACCATCTATCGCTGCATTATATGCTTATATCAATCCGATTGTGGCGATACTGATTGGATCAGTATTTATAAACGACCCACTTACAATCAATATTATCCTCGGTTCTATCATTACCCTAATCGGTGTATTCATAGTAAACCAAAGTCTCAAAAAACAACGCGATCTAGCAAGTAAAATTACTGATTAGAAAATCTGCATAGGTTAATTTCCAATCAATAAAATCAGGCTGATTAGTAAGAAAATTATTATGATGTATCATTATACATTCGCCACCATATTTTTGTATGGTATCCATATATTGTTGCATCATTGTAGCCGCCTCAGTAACAGGAATCGATAACTGAAAAATAGAGCTACTGTCCATATAACAAAATGGATGAACAACCAGTGTTGTGGGCAGATCTTTTTCTAGATCATACCATTTATGCGGGAAAGAACAAGAAGCCCTAAATCCATGCACATTCGGATAACCCATTGAATAATCATCCGTAATACCCGCAGCAATCAGGTTCTGATAGGTTTCCGGAAATTGTAGAAAAATATAGTGTTGTCGTGATTTTGTAATATCAACTTGGGCATTCAAACGTAAATTGGCTATCTCAGTTTCAAGTAACGAATGATTCGAATTTGATTGCATAGAAGGATGAATACCGATCGAATATTTCGTACTATGTTTTTTAATAAGTTTCTGTAAAGCAGGTTTTTGAGGATCTATATTCTTATCAATTCCTTTTTGCCTGTCGGCAAATAAAAAAAAGTATATAGGCTTCAAATCTAAACTCGCTTGTAAAATATCCAGCCAGTCGTAAACATCGTATGGATCGGATTTTTGGGAATGTAGAACAGCTATTCTTTCTTCTACTGCAGCAATATCTCCCTTACTAAAATCTTTAAAAAATCCAAGGGTGTTACTAATAACACCTCTATACAAATAACTATAAGCAATATCAATATCATAGGTAGGCACAAAAGAAAATGATGGAAGTTGAAAAGAAAGTGGTAGAAGGTTTTTTTCTAGTAGTTTTTTTAACCAACAATTAATTAAAGGCAGTTGCAGAAAATGATACTTATAGGCTATCGCATTTTCATGTTTAAATCTACCATATTCATCTGTTGGCGAACTCCTATCATATTCTTCATACCTTGTTATCAAATAAAATGATGCCGCAAAAAAATCGAATGTAAAGCCCTCTTGGGTTTGAAAAAAAGCAGGCAGCCCTTCCCAAATTATACATTCAATAGTGGGTTGTTCAATTCCTTTTTGTCTTAGTAAACCATGCGGTTTAATCCAAAGATTGGTTGCTATATTTTGCGTATCTGTATAGGCAATACGGAAACCATCATAGGCATTAAAAACTGTTTGATCAGTAACTACTACAGCCTGTTTAAAAAAAATGGTTTCAACAATATAAGAAAGGCGGTTAGTAACCCTATCCGCCAAGATCATTAATACTGGTGGTACTATTTTCATTTATTTCGCTCCTTCCACATTTCATTGAATGTTTTGGAAGAAAAATGAAGATGGTCTCTGTGTACCGTCCAACCCTTAAAAATTTTATTGACCACCCAGCTCTTCATTTTACCATTTCCTGCATTCATCAACATTCTACTCAAACTGGCTGCCTTCCAGACTTTCCACGCTACTCGTTCGGCTATATTACTTTCACCCGTAACAACAGCTTCTCTCCTATTCTCCAATAGTAACTCATGTAAATTGATTCTAACCGGACAAACCTCCGTACAATTACCACAGAGTGAAGAAGCATAACTTAGATGTTTATATTCATCAATTCCTTGTAAATGAGGCGTAATTACTTTTCCGATAGGACCACTATACGTAGTTTCATAAGCATGCCCACCGATATTTTTATAAACCGGACAAGCATTTAAGCAGGCTCCGCAGCGTATACAATAGAGGGCCTCACGAGCTTTTGTATTGGCCAGTAAATTGGTTCTACCATTATCCAATAAAATAACGATCATTTCCTCGGGCCCATCTTTTTCTCCTGCTTGCTTTGGTCCTGCAACTATAGTATTGTATACCGTTACTTTTTGTCCGGTTCCGAAAGTAGAAAGCAACGGCCAAAATACCGGTAAATCGTGAATAGAGGGGATTACTTTTTCTATACCAACTACTACAATATGTGTTTTTGGCCAAGCACAACTCAACCGAGCGTTGCCCTCATTTTCAGTTAATGCAATAGCGCCAATATCGGGTAAGATAAAGTTAGCCCCGGTAACACCCACTTCTGCTTGTATATATTTTTCTCTCAACTTTTTTCGAGCAACCAGCGTAAGTTCTTCCGGCGTTAAACCCGGCGGCGTTCCTAACTTTTCTGCAAATAGCTTAGCAACATCCTCTTTACTTTTATGCATAGCCGGTGTAACAATATGATAGGGCGATTCACCATCTAATTGTTGAATATATTCACCTAGATCTGTTTCAACACTTTCTATTCCTTTCAACTCAAGATAATCATTTAAATGTATCTCTTCCGTGACCATACTCTTACTCTTCACCAGTGTTTTGCAATTACGCTCTTTACATATATTACCTATATATTCCTGCGCCTCTTTAGCATCAGATGCCCACAGCACTTTGGCTCCCCGCTCAGTAATTTTTCTCTCAAAGTCTTCCAGATACTTATCTAAGTTTTCTATCGCTTCCCATTTACGATTCTTAGCCCATTCTCGCGTTTGCAAGATATTAGCAAATTGCTTTTTACCAAATGGCACTACCGCATTATATTTACCAATATTAAAATTGATTTTACGGCGATGATCTAAATCGGCAGCTTTAATAGTACTTTTTGCAATAAAGGAAGCAGCGGTATTACTCATTTTAATTATCGTTCAATTTTTGTGCGGCAGTTTCCAGTGCAGCATAAAATTCTTCTCCGTATTTTCTAATCAATGCATCTTTTAAGAAAACATATACCGGAACTTTCAATTTCTCTCCTAAACTACAAGCCGCCTTACACAGATCTTCTCTGGGCTCATAATTTACATATTCTACATCTGGATCTCGTTTGCTTCTTTTTGTTTTGATAGGAAATAAATGACAACTCAACGGCTTTTTCCAATCAAGCTTACCCTCATTATAAGCCTCTTCAATACCACATTTTATGATTCCTTTCTTATCTTTATATCCATAAGCACAGATTGCCCCATCAATAGTAGGTGTAACCCAACCAAATTCCTTATCATATATATATTTTCCTACGCGTTCTACTTCTCTGATGCCCTCAGGCGTCATATAAGGCTTGATCTGTTCATAATATTGATTGAGTTTTTCTAATTCCCATTTTTCCATAGGAGCTCCTGCATCGCCATCTTCACAACATCCCCCTTTACATTTACTTAGGTCACAAACAAATTGTTCCTGAACCACTTCATCGCTTATTAAAACTTGATCAATTACTATCATTATACGAAATTAAAAAATAATAACAAACTCGCCGATCAGTTCTTCCATTTAAAACTATTGATCAAATGCTTTACATCTTCAATCAAAAATTTATTGACTATTCCTAAAGAGTCGGCATTTGGCGTGGCATCAAAGTATAAAGCCCCCCTTAAAAAATGATGGGTAGAGTCTGTCAGAAAAAACTGATTAGCAGTAGCAACATCTCCTCCAACCGTAAAGAAAATTCCAGATACGGTATTTTTCGGATGCATTAATGAATCATTTATAGAGTAAGCTTTAACCGTATGTTTACCTGTTAACGTAAATGCATGTTTTATAAGCGTATCAAAATTATTCTTTTGTAAATCCTTATAACTAATATAAATACGCCCATTGAACTGCGGGAAATTAATATTGATCCACCAAGGATTCTCATTAGTTTCTCCAAAAAAAATACTGTCTTTTGCTACAGATGCATAAACCGGATACTCAAAAGCATAAGGATAACCGGGTTGATCGAAAATTCGATATTTTTTTTTTGGAAAAGAAATGGCGTAGTAACCCGTTGGTTTGGGAGTGAAAGGGCTGTTGCAGGAAAACAGACCATAGACCATAAACAATAGACAATAGACGACGACCCGACGACCCGACGAGTATACTATTGACCACTGACTATTGACCATAGACTTTCCTATCACTCCTCGTTCTGTTTAATCGTGATCTTGACTTTTTGAATCCTATTTTTTTCAACTTCTAAAACAGTAAAATCAAATCCTTGCCATTCTACTACCCTTCCGGCTTGTGGAATTTCACCTGCAATTTCTAATACTAACCCTGCTAATGAATCACTTTCACCACGGGCATTATCGAATGTATCTACCAATAATCCCATGATTTTACATACATCATTGATCATTATTTTGCCTTCGAAAATAAAATTGTAGTCATCTACTTTTTTATAGTTAGTCTCTTCATCATCAAACTCATCTTTGATTTCACCAATAACTTCCTCCAAAATATCCTCTAATGTAACGATACCACTAGTACCTCCGAATTCATCTACTACTACTGCAAAATGTATTCGTTTTTGTTGAAATTCAGATAATAAATCCTCTATCAATTTCTGTTCGTGTACAAAATAAGCGGTTCTTAATAAGCTTTGCCAATTAAAATCAGGTGCTTCATTTATGAACGGGAGAAGGTCTTTAGTATGAATCATGCCAACAACCGTATCAATCTCATCTCTATATACCGGCAAACGGCTATAATTCAACTCTCGCACGCGTAATAATAGATCTTCAAAGCTAGTATCATCACTGATAGCATGAACATCTATTCTTGTTTTCATTACTTGTTTAACCGTTATATTTCCAAACTTGATGATCCCTTTTAAAATATTTTTTTCATTTTCAGATGCGGTATTATCGGTGGTAAGGTCAATTGCATGATCAAGATCTTCCAGAGAATAACTATTACCCATTTTATCGGATAATTTTCTTTCAATTACGTCGGAATATTTTACCAGCCACTTAGCTAAGCCCGAAGTAGTATAAGTTATTGCCTGTACGATACCGCCAAAATCTTTGGCGAAGCGAATATTATTTTGTGTGGCAAGTACCTTAGGCATTACTTCGCCAAATAGCACTAATACAAAAGAAACAGCTATAACTTTAATCACAAATTCAAGCCAAACCGCATTAAATTGTTCGAAGTTGAACAAGTCATCGATCAATAAATTCGAAATAATAATAATGGAAATATTAATAAAGCTATTGGCTATTAATAAAGAGGCTAGCAATGTTTTTGGCTCTTCCAATAAATCAACAATTCGTTGAAAGGGTGCTTGTTGCTTTGCTCGGAGTACATTAATGTCTTTGTAGGTTAATGAAAATAAAGCTACCTCCGATCCCGATAAAACAAAGGAAAAGAAGAGTAATAAACAAAGAATCAATACAAGAACAGTAGCTCCCTGTGCCTGTATAGCAGAGAGTAAGGGCGCGGCTAAAAAAGAATGAAGTACCGAGTGATAATCCAAAATAGGGCTATTTGTTTAAACAAAAATATTGATTTAGCATCAAAAAGGAAGGGTTTCTCCTGAATCCGCTATAGGTGGGGTATCATCCCTAAATCCTTCTATATGATCTCCTATACCGTGTATGCCCGTTCCATCGGCTCGCTTATCTAGCATAATTAAATTATCTCCCACTATTTCTGTGGCGAATTTTTTATTGCCGTCTTTATCTTCCCAACTTCTGGTTCTTAATCTTCCCTCTACATATATTAAACTTCCTTTATGCAAATACTTTTGTGAGAGTTCTGCTAAGCCACGCCATAATACTACCGTATGCCATTCTGTTTGAGAAACGAGTTTTCCTGTTCTGTCTTTATACGTTTCCGTAGTTGCCAGCGGAAATTTTGCAACGGCAATATTACCTTCTAACTGTTGAACATCGGGGTCTTTACCGAGGTTACCGATTAACATAACCCTATTAACGCCACGCATAATGAAAGTTTATGTATTACTTAAAGTTAGTTTTTTTCTGCTAAGTAAGAAGTAATAAATCTCGGGAACGCCAATTTATCGATTTTTTTAGCAGAATGCCAACAATCGGCAGGTAAGTTTTGAGGTATTTCATCGATATGCACTTCTATGAAAATACCATTGATTAACTGATGTGTGAGCTGCTGTTTTCGCTCAGTAGATATAAATTTTATGACCGGGTTTTTGATAGCACATTCTTTTTCTAACCATGCCATTGCCCTTTTGCTTGTCCATATTATGGGGTGTTTCGACTCAAATAGATAGAATTCATGCAAGTGATGCCAAATATCTTTTTCTTGCCGTTTTTGTATAAATATTTTGTTGCCATAACAAAGTATAAAATAATAAAACCATCTTTTTCTTATCGTTATTTTTTTCTTTTTGAGTGGTAACTCATTTACTTTTTGCTGCCGGAAGGCAATACATCCTTCTTGCAGAGAACAGTCCAAACAGTTGGGGGATAAGGGTTTACAAACCGTTGCCCCAAAGTCCATAATAGCTTGATTATAAATATGAGGGGCATTTTGATCTAATAAAAGATCCGCCAATAACTGGAAACTTTTTTTCCCTTCCATACTGTCTGCTGCCAATCTAATACCGAAATATCGGGCTATAATCCTAATCACATTGCCATCCACAACAGCATGTGGTAATTGATATGCAAATGAAGCGATGGCCGCTGCTGTATAGGGGCCAACTCCTTTTAGAGCCAATATATCCTTATAATTTTGCGGAAACACACCAGCTCTCTCAAAGCTTACAAACCTGGCTGTTGCTAATAAATTTCTACACCTGCTATAGTATCCTAAACCCTCCCATAATTTAAAAACTTCCTCATCTTTGGCAAGTGCCAAATCATGTATGGTTGGGTATTTTTTTATAAACCGTTCGTAATAGGTTAGTCCTTGTTCAACCCTTGTTTGCTGTGAGATCACTTCACTTAACCAAATTTTATAAGGCTCTTTTTCTCCTTTCCATGGCATTTTGCGCTTGTTTTCTTTTTTATTCCATGCCGAAAGACCCGCTTGAAATTCAGTAATTTGATTTTTATGGAGTTGGGGATATGCCATGGCGTATAAATATATAATCAAATTTACAATCGTAACTTATTGACTCATTAGGCAAAACGGGCAAAAAAAAGGATAAATTCCTGCCAACTTTCTTGGGTATTTCATAGTTTTTACTTTACTTTAAGATGTAATATGTTTCTACCAAAAAATTTAAGATGAGAAAATCTGATCTCATAAATAACATTTCTGATAAAACGGGCATACCAAAAGTAGATGTTTTGGTTACGCTTGAAACCATGCTTAAAGAGGTTAAAGATAGTCTCTCACAGGGTCAAAACATTTATATACGTGGCTTTGGGAGCTTCATCACAAAAAAGCGAGCTGCAAAAATTGGCAGAAATATTAAGAAAAATATAGCCGTAGAAATTCCGGAACATTATATTCCTGCGTTCAAGCCTGCCAAAGAATTTATTGGCGAAGTAAAAAGCAAGCGCAAGTAAAGTTACCTTTGCGCCAAATCAGGCGCTTCGTGAAAAAACAAGCATATATATTTATTGGGGCTGCTGTTATATTGGTAATCGGTTTATTAACGATTGGCTCTACTGTTCCCCCTGCCAAACGTAAGAACACCGCCGTTTCTGCCAACGAACACGCGGATCATGACCATAAAACAGGGAGTATTGATTTCAAAGAAATTCTTACAACGGCTAAACGCAGTATTACCAATGATCAAAATGCCAGATTGAACGTATTAGAAAATGCTGTAATACGAGGTGATGTGAAAGATCAGCAACTGCATATTTATCATCAACTGGCCCGATTTTGGCTCGATTCAGCCCAGGTTTTTGAACCTTATGCCTATTATACTGGAGAAGCAGCAAAGTTGGAAAATTCTGAAAAAAGCCTCACCTTTGCCGCCCGCTTGTTTGCAGAGCGACTTATGGTGGTAGATGAGCCTGCCATGCAAAGTTGGTTGGCAAATAACGGGAAAGTTCTTTTTGAAAAGGCATTACAGCTAAACCCAAATAACGATTCTAACAGAATTGGTTTAGGTGCTTGTTATATTTTCGGGAATATCAGCAATAACCCTATGGAAGGAATTTTGCCTATCCGTACTATTGCTGATAAGAATCCGGATAATATATATGCGCAAATGATTTTAGGGTTAGGTGGGAAAAAAAGTGGGCAATACGATAAGGCCATTGAAAGATTCATGGCTATACTGCGTAAAGAACCAGCTAATATCGAAGCTATTTTTCATGTAGCAGAATGCTACGACTTGAAAGGCGATAGGAATAACGCTATTCAGTATTATGAAAAAGCAAAAAAACTGGTAGCTATTCCGGAAGCCAAAAAAGAACTGGAAAAAAGGATTGAAGAATTGAAAAAATAATTATTGTTTAACTATTTAAATGTTTGAAAATGCCTTGTGGTAAAAAGAGAAAGCGTCATAAGATCGCAACACACAAAAGAAAAAAACGATTAAGAAAGAATCGTCATAAGAAAAAGAATAAATAGTTCTTATACCTTATAGTATAAATGCATTGTACGAAGTGCAATGCATTTATCATTTATCCTGCCTACTATTGCTGTATTCCTTATTGCAACTTTACAACTCCTTCCCCTCCTCTCAGCAATTCGGTAAAAGTAAGCAGGTGCTGTGCCGCCATAGCGGTACTAGTGTATTATTAAAGTTGCTATTGTGAACAAAGAATTGATCATAAATGCCGCTCCAACCGGAGTGGAAATTGCTTTGCTAGAAGACAAAAAATTGGTTGAGCTGCATAATGAAAGCGCTGACGTCAATTTTGCTGTCGGCGATTTATATTTAGGTAAA
>JAIEQT010000582.1 GCA_019747455.1 Chitinophagaceae bacterium
GTATTACAACAAGAAAATGGTCGCTATGGTATAGCAGCTATTTGTAACGGTGGCGGCGGTGCAACAGCTATAGTTATAGAAAATTTACTGAACTGATGTATATGAAAGAGTTTAAAAAGGTTTTAGAAAGTAAAATGAAAATTAGGTTTCATGATTGCGATCCATTTAATCATTTAAATAACGCCCGATATATTGATTATATAGTAACTGCAAGGGGAGATCAGCTTATCGATAATTATGGTCTCGATATTTATAAACTGGCAAAAGAAAAAGGGATTGGTTGGGTATCCGCACAAACACAAATTTCCTATATATCTCCGGCTTTGCTAATGGAAGAAGTTATAATCGAAACTAAACTAATTGATTTCACAGAAAAGAGTTTGCATGTGGAAGCCTTCATGTGGGACGCTAATAAAACTAAGATTAAAGCAATTATGTGGGCAAAACTTGTACACTTTAATATTAGCACTCAAAAGAGTATTTCTCATAATACTGAATTAATGGAGCTGTTTTCAAACGTTGTCAATAAAATACCATTTGATACAGACTTCGAAACAAGAGTTAAACACTTAAAAAAAATACAGATATGAAAGCTTTCCTTTTAATTACGATCGCACATGTTTGTTGTACTCTATTTTCTAAAGGTCAAACTTTTACGCTTAAGTCGAATGATTTGGGAGGTCAAGCCACTACAAAGCAAGTATTTGACAACTTTGGTTGTACAGGCGAAAATAAATCTCCGCAATTATTTTGGGAGCATATTCCCAAGGGTACTAAAAGTTTTGCAGTTACAATTTTCGACGAGTCTGCACCTACTGGTAGTGGCTGGTGGCATTGGCTAATTTTTAATATCGATAGTTCTGTAACTGAACTAAAATCTGATGCCGGTAATATTACTAAAAATATAGCTCCCAAAAACGCAATACAAAGTATTACTGACTTTGGATCACAGGGATATGGTGGACCTTGCCCGCCAGAAAATAGTGGCTTTCATAAATATATTATCACTGTTTATGCATTAAAGGTTTCATCACTTGGAGTAGATGCTCGGGCTAATCCTGCTTTGGTTGGATTTATGCTTAATCAAAATACTATTGAAAAAGCGTCACTAATTTTTTACTATAAAAGATAATATGATAACACCTGAACTAGCTAATACATTTGTTCGTGATTGGATCAAGTCATTTAATGATCATAATATCGTTGATATACTAAGTCATTATGAAGATGAGCTGGTGTTTTATTCACCA
Source organism: Chitinophagaceae bacterium (assembly GCA_019747455.1). Taxonomy (GTDB): domain Bacteria; phylum Bacteroidota; class Bacteroidia; order Chitinophagales; family Chitinophagaceae; genus Sediminibacterium. Next base: position 1,251 of record JAIEQT010000582.1, read on the forward strand.
TTTATCTTGCTGCTCAACTTTAATAAGGAAGGTGTTATCCGTACCAAATCCGAAATGACAGATTAGCTGCCGAAACTTTTCAACTAAATGAAAATGGGAAAGCACTAAGCGTTTATTGCCATTATACTAATAATAGTAAATGATATTGAAATGAATATGAATAAATTCGTTTTCGATAATATACAAATATTGAAGAATACCCCAGAAGTATTGCGAGCATTACTATTTGGATTAGATGATGAAGTTCTTCAAAGAAATGAAGGTGAAAATACCTGGTGTTCGCTCGAAATCGTGGCGCATTTAATCTCCAATGAACAATCTAATTTTTATCATAGGATAATGCTGATCCTGGAAAATGATGAAGTACCTGTTTTAGCCCCTTTTGATATGGAAGTTCAAAAAAAGATAATGATAGGTAAGAATATGATGGATCTTTTAAACCAATTCGAGAAGCTTAGAAATCAAAATCTTGACAAACTTTTAAATGAATTCAGTACTGTTGATACCCAAAATAAAGTAGCCATTCATCCTACATTAGGAAAGGTTACGCTTAACAATATTTTTTCTACTTGGCTTGCACACGATTTAAGTCATATAGCACAAATAGCAAGAGTACTGGCTAAACAATACAAAAAAGATGTTGGCGGCTTTATTGAATATTTAAAATTTTTAAATAGCTAAAAATGAAAAGAAATGGACTTAACTAATATAAATATAACTTATGCGAATAATAAAATTATTTAGAAAAAAGCCAATACAGGCATTTACCGAAGATCTTAATACGAGCCAATTGAAAAGGTCTTTGAATAAATGGGAATTAACAGCCATCGGTGTTGGTGCTGTTATTGGTGGGGGTTTTTTTGTATTAACCGGTGTTACTGCTAATCAATATGCCGGTCCGGCTTTAGCATTGTCGTTTATACTGGCAGGTTTAGGCTGTTTGTTTGCTGCATTTTGCTATGCAGAATTTGCAAGCATTTTACCAGTCTCAGGTTCAGCATATGCATATTCCTATGGCACAGTTGGTGAGTTCTTTGCCTGGTTCATAGGTTGGAATTTAATTTTAGAGTATATGATGGGGGCAACAACGGTTGCTGTAAGCTGGTCAAAATATTTTATAAAATTACTTCACTTAGTTGGTATCAACAATGTTCCTCTTTGGCTTACTAACGACCCTATTTCTGCAAAAGAAGAAGCGCTCAAATCCGGGATGGTACCCCCTTCATTTGCTTTTAATCTTCCCGCAGCTATTATTGTTCTAATTGTAACAGCAATCTTAGTTAGAGGTATTAAAGAATCTGCTAAGACAAATAACTTCATTGTATTACTAAAAGTGGCGGCAGCATTGTTTGTTATTTGTGTTGGTGCAAACTATATTAATACAAATAATTGGCAGCCATTTATTCCTGATAAAATTGTTGATACAAATGGTGCAAGTCATTATGGCTTATCAGGCGTGCTTACTGCTGCAGGAATTGTTTTTTTTGCATTCATTGGTTTTGATGCTGTTTCTACACAAGCACAAGAGTCAATGAATCCAACTAAAGATATTCCTTTTGCAATTCTATGGTCATTGATTATTTGCACATTGCTTTACATATTAGTCTCTTTGGTGCTTACTGGTATGGTGCATTATTCAAAAATTGATTTAGGTGCACCTGTTGCGGCAGCTTTTAGTAATGTTGGCTTGAGTTGGGCATCTTTATTTGTAACCATCGCAGCTGTAGTGGGCCTAGTATCTGTAATGTTGGTAATGCTTTTATCTCAAACAAGAATTTTTTTGAGTATGGCTAAAGATGGCCTATTGCCGGCTAATATTTTTGGTTCTATTCATCATAAATTTAAAACCCCACATAAAAGTACCGTTTTAGTTGGTGTAGTAGCTGCAATTATTGCAGCAATTACACCAATAGAAAAGGCTACAAAAATGACAAGTATAGGTACGCTTTTGGCGTTTACTATGATTTGTATAGCTGTATTGCTGTTAAGAAAAACACAGCCAAATATTCACCGACCTTTCAAAGTTAAATACATTTCTATAGTAGCTTCATTAGGTGTTTTGTTTAATATAGTGCTAATGCTAAGCTTAGATAGTTCTACTTGGCTAAGGCTTCTTATTTGGAGCCTGATAGGAATAACAATTTACTTTTTATATAGTGCTAAGAATAGCAACCTGAATAAACTATAATATGACACAAGAGCAAAAACTAGCAACTACGATAATAGAAGCAGTTAATCAATACTTAATCGAAGAAAATTTTACTAAGCTACATAAATGCATAACCCTTCTAACCAATGAACAAATTTGGTTCAGACCAACGAGTAATATCAATAGCATCGGTAATATAGTCTTACACTTATGTGGTAATATTAGTGAGTGGATTTTGAATGCAATAGATGGCCAAACCCTTATTCGAAAAAGAAATGAAGAGTTTACAGCAAACAATTCATATTCAAAGCAAGAATTACTGGAGCTATTATCAATCAAAAAAGCACAAGTAGTTGATGTTTTAAAAAAAGTAAACACCAGTGAACTTTTAAGGATTCGTAAAGTACAAGTTTATGATGCCACAGGTACTTCTGTTTTACTGCACGTTACCGAGCACTTCTCCTATCACGTTGGGCAAGTGGCTTATCAAACTAAAATATTAAATAATATCAGTGAATTATTCTAAGTAATATATATGGAAATAGTAAACGCAAACAAAAACGACCTACCTTTTATTTACAAATTATTTGAAGAAGCGATTGCTTTTCAAAAAGCAAACAATTATATCGGTTGGTTAAACTACGATAAAATTTTTTTGCAAAAAGATGTTGAAAATTTATTGCTCTATAAGGTTGTCGATAACGAAAACATACTCGGTATTTTCAGTATTTGTTTAAGCGATGAATTAATTTGGAGAGATAAAGAAAAAGCTGATGCCATATACATTCATCGAATAGTTCTAAATAGACAATTTACAGGCGAAAAAATATTTAAGCACATTCTAAATTGGGCTATCGCGTTTGCTGCAAAAAAGCAACTAAGTTTTGTAAGAATGGATACTTGGGCAGCTAATAAAAAACTAATTGATTATTACAAGTCTTATGGCTTTCAATTTGTAGAAGATTATACAACAGCCGATACCGAAGACTTACCAATACAACACCGAAACCTGAATGTAGCGTTATTACAGTTACATGTTGACTCTTCTTGGAAAACTGAGTTTCATGCCATCATTAAAGTAGCTGGTGAAAAAAAATAAAAAAATAGCAACCTATTTAGCGTTTGCCCTTATCCCCCTATCAGGCTTAATAACAGATATGTATTTGCCTTCAATGCCACAAATGGCGATACAGTTTCAACAGCCTGAAAAAAGTATACAGCTCACGCTTACGTTTTTCTTAATCAGCTATGGTATTTCTCAATTTATTACGGGAAGTATTATGGACTCATTCGGTAGAAGAAGATTTATACTCCTGTCATTGCTGATATTTGTATTTTCTTGCATTATAATTGCTAATGCAAGTAGTATAAATACCATTTATGCTATGCGTATTTTGCAAGGGATAACTACCGGGTTTATAGTTGTGGCAAAGCGCGCTTTTTTTGTAGATGTGTATACTGGCGCACAACAAAAAAGATACCTAACAACTATAGCCATTGTTTGGTCTTTTGCCCCTATTATCGCTCCATTCATAGGTGGCTATCTTCAATATTACTTTAACTGGAAATCTATTTTTTATACCCTAGCTATTTATGGGTTAGTGATGCTGATCTTAGAGTTTTTTTTCACAGGAGAAACACTAGTTAATGCTAGGCATTTCAATGTTGCAAGTATTAAAGCTGATTATAGAGAGATATTTAGTGATAAAACTTTTACATCCATGTTATGTATGTTCGGCTTGTGCTATGCAACCGCTATGATATTCTCCTTATCAGCGCCGTTTATTATTGAACATGTGTTGCATTATTCTCCAGTTGCTACCGGGTATGCCTCTCTTTTGAGTGGATTGGCATGGTTACTAGGCGGACTATTGAATAAAGCACTTAAACAAAATACGCTATTTACGAAAATCAGAAAAGCCAATCAAATACAAATAGGGGTCTTATTAATTATGACAGTGTGTAGTGCTTTTTTTTGGAATATAGGAACCCTTATACTTTTTTCTTTTTTGGTGATTGTCGCATCCTCTTTTATCTATAATAATGTATTTACATTTTGTATTGGCCGCTTTCCTAAACTTGCAGGTGTAGTGAGCGGGGTTTGCGGAGGCTCGAATTTTGTTATAACATCTGCAAGTAGTTATGGTTTGATTTGGATGCTCAGGCCTTTATCGCAGTTTCAATTAGGCTGGGCATATCTTATTATAGCAGTAGTAATATTTTTCTTCCTTAACGTTTTTTTTAAAAAGAATTTAATTAATCAATAAATAAAAAATGAAAATTTACTTTGTAGATGCTTTTACTGATCAACAGTTTAAGGGTAACCAGGCCGCAGTTTGTATAGTAGATAGAAAATTAAAGGATGAGCAAATGCAAAATATTGCTATGGAGATCGGTTTTTCTGAAACGGCTTTTGTTAAAGAAATTTCAAATACAGAATTTGAGATAAGATTTTTTACGCCCAAAAAAGAGTTACCATTATGTGGTCATGCTACATTGGCTGCCGCAAAAGTAATTTTTGAATATAATGATATAACGGGTATATGTTTCATTAATAATGAAGGAGTAAAGCTCAATATCGAGCGAGATGGAGTATGTATAAAAATGCGCTTTCCGGCTTATGATGTAGAATCTACTACGGTTTCAGAAAGTATGTTAACGTCATTGGGTATTACTACCGTTAATAATGTTTTTTATAGCCCTCAATTTAAAATTATAACCATTGAGATCCCAAGTGTGGATCACTTACAGTCATTAGCCCCTGATTTTACTAAGCTTAAACAATCACATTCGGGTATCAATGGTGTTTTGGTTACCGCAAAAGCCAATGGGATTAAATATGATTTTCATTATCGTTATTTCTGGCCTTGGGCCGGTACTAATGAAGATCCGGTAACTGGCGGCGTTCAATCTTTTTTAACCGGTTATTGGGTAGAGAAGTTAAATAAAAAAAGTCTATTTTCATTTCAATCATCGGCACGCACAGGGTATATGCGAACCGAATTTTCTAATAATGCTGTTTTTATTTATGGGGAGGCTGTCATTATTCTTGAGGGTACTTTAAAACTTGTATAAAATGATCATTGATACTTTAAAACTAATATTTGCGAGAGATTTAGATAGGCTTTATTCGGAAATCAAATCGTACAAAAGGGAAGAAGCTATGTGGCAGGTTAAAGATCAAATTACCAATTCGGCAGGTAATTTATGCCTGCATTTATTGGGGAATCTTAATACTTATATTGGTAGTGTGATAGGAAATACAGGGTATATCAGAGATAGAGATGCAGAATTTTCCCAAAAAAATATTCCCCGCGAGCAGTTGTTGCAACAAATTCTTCAAACTAAGGATATGGTAATTAGTACATTAGATCTTTTATCAGAAAGCGCACTACAAGAAGAATATCCGATATTAGTTTTTGATAAAAAAACCACTACAGCATATTTACTGATTCATCTAACTACGCATCTTACCTATCATTTGGGACAGATTAATTACCATCGCAGGCTAATCGACAATATGTAGCTATTGTTTTTGGATATTAACTAATTAACTGAGCATAACCCAGAATTTTACCTTGGCGTAAATTTAGTTATTCAGCCAAATTATTTTTTATCTTCGCCACCATGAATACAGTACCCAATTTGCGCGGCACCGGGGTGGCCATTATTACGCCTTTTACCAGTGATAATAAAGTTGATTTTCCTGCTTATGGTAAGGTGATTGAATACTTGATTACGAATAAGGTAGAATATTTGGTGGTATTGGGTACAACCGGGGAAACGCCGGTACTCAGCAATCCGGAGAAGATCGAGATATTAGCATTTACTTATACAACGGTAAAAGATAGGGTGCCGGTTATTGTTGGCATTGGCGGAAACGATACGGCCGATCTTATTCACGACCTTACCCATTTTCCGCTAGATAAAGCTTCAGCCATCTTAAGTGCCTCTCCTTATTATAATAAACCATCTCAGGAAGGTATTTTTCAGCATTATAAAATGATTGCTGCCGCTTCTCCCAAACCAGTTATCTTATATAATGTACCGGGGAGAACAGGTAGGAATATGACGGCTGCTACAACACTCCGTATAGCCCGAGAAATACCTAATATCATCGGTATCAAAGAAGCCAGTGGTGATATGGCCCAGTGTATGGAAATTTTACGCGACGCTCCTGAAGGCTTTGCAGTAGTGAGTGGTGATGATGCACTGGCGCTTCCTCAAATCGCATGTGGGATGATCGGTGTAATCAGTGTTGCAGCAAATGCCTATCCACTTGCATTCGGGAATATGGTAAGAGCAGCACTCGCACATGATTTTACAACAGCTAAAAAAATAAATGATACCCTTATAAAAGCTTACGAACTTATGTTTGTAGAAAATAATCCTGCCGGAGTAAAAGCCTTTATGCATATTCAGGGACTCATCGATAATTATCTTCGCATGCCTAATGTACCGGTAGGTAAAGAGCTTTATGAAAAAATTATAACTTTTGTCAATGGTCAATAGTCAATGCCTGCCCCGCGTTCTGCGGGGGTCAATAGTCAATGGTCAATGGTCAATAGTCAGTAGTCTCCGGGCAATATTTCTTCTACTATTGTCTATTGTCCATTGTCCATTGTCTCTCCACGCTCAACCTCTATCAACCTCCAGCACCGATATTTTCCTTCAACTTAAAAAATTGAATGTACTCGGCAGTGTATTGTATGTAGCGGCGCATCCAGATGATGAGAATAATGGTTTGTTACCTTATCTAGCTAAAGAGAAAAAATACAGAACCGCTTATTTATCGCTGACCAGAGGTGATGGTGGACAAAACCTGATCGGTGCAGAACAAGGAATAGATCTGGGTTTGATAAGAACACAGGAATTATTGGCCGCACGTAAAATAGATGGCAGTGAGCAATATTTTTCACGTGCCTACGAATTTGGGTTTAGTAAATCTTATGAAGAAACATTGGGTATTTGGAATAGAGAGAAAGTGTTAAGTGATATGGTTTGGGTAATTCGATCATACCAGCCCGATGTAATTATAAATCGATTTCCTCCCGATGCCCGTGCAGGTCATGGCCATCATGCGGCATCCGCTGTATTATCTATAGAAGCCTATAAAGCAGCGGCCGATCCCAATCGTTTTCCCGAACAGTTAACAAGAGGGGTAACTGTTTGGAAAGCAAAACGCTTGCTTTGGAATAATTTTAATTTTAATGGTGCCCCGGCCCCCAGTGATGTAAAATTAAAATTGGATGCGGGTGTATATAATCCATTGCTCGGGAAAAGTTATGGTGAAATTGGTGGCGAAGCCAGGAGCATGCATAAAAGTCAGGGTGAAGGCAGACCAAGAAGAAAAGGTGCCATTGAAGAATCCTTCCAATTTATAGACGGAGAACCTGCGAATGAAGATATTATGGAAGGTGTAAATACCAGTTGGAGTAGGTTAGGGGCTAATGGCGTTATCATCAGTTCCATGATCGATAATTTAATCGCCCAATATAATATTGAGCATCCCGAGTATTCCGTTAAAGGCTTAATAGCACTCTATAAACAATTGCAGAATGAATCGAAGCCGGCTGATGTGTGGTGGGCTCAAAAGAAGAAAGAGATCGAGGAATTGATTATTGCCTGTAGTGGATTTTTTGCAGAAGCTGTTACCGACGTAGAGTATGGGGTAACCGGAGAAAAATTAGCTATTAACTTCAACTTTAATAAAAGAACGCCTGCACCTATTCAGTTATATCAAGCCATTTTATTTGCGAACGATTTAATTGCTTTTGATTCAACTATTCATAAAGTATTATCAGCAAATACAAATGTAAGCTTTGTAAAATCTTTTGAAATACAAAAAAGTATTCCGTTCTCACAACCTTATTGGCTAAGAAAACCGATGACCGATTTGGGCACATTTGCTGTAGATGATTGGCGCGATGTTGGTATGCCTAATTCAAAACCTACCTATAGGGCTCGCTTTGTTTTTAGTATGGAGGGTATTTCTTTTTTTGTAGATAAACCCGTGCAATATAAATATGTAGATCCGGTAAGGGGTGAAGTATATCAACCCCTCAATATTATTACACCTATCGTTGTATCACTTAATCAAAATGTATTGTTAACTCATTTACTCAACGATAAGAAAAAGCGCTTACCGGCTAAGTCTATTGGCATACAATTCAAATCGAATATTACGGCGCCCAATACGCCCGTAAAAATTGCTTTGAAAGAAGGAGCTAATTATATAACAACGAGTGATACCGTGCTAAACCTGGAAGCAGGCGCCGTATATAGCTCTGTTGCAGATGTATCCAAGCTTTTCTTGGCAGCTACTCCCAAAAATTTAAGTGCTGAAGTAACCATTCAGGCAGGTGGAAAACAATCTTCCTACGAAAGTTATTTAAAGGTTATTAAATACGATCATATTCCTGCTATTAATTATTTCTATAAGGATAATGTTTCGGTAATCAGCGATCCGATCATTACCGTTCCGAAGAAAATTGCTTATATCATTGGGGCAGGCGATTTAGTTCCCGAAGCTATTGAAGCCATGGGATATAATATCACTTACTTAACGGAAGCAACAGTTACCGATGAGGAGTTGAAAAAGTATGACGCTATTGTAGTAGGTATTAGAGCGCACAATATTTATGAATGGCTAACAAATAAAAATGATATTCTAAATAGATTTATCCAAAATGGCGGACATCTTATTGTGCAATACCTCAAAACAAATCAAGTAGGTAATAAACGGGTTAAACTAGGACCCTTCCCTTTTGCTATGAGTGGTACCAGGGTAACAGAAGAGAATGCCACAGTTAATTTCTTGCTGCCTAAACATCCTTTACTCAATTATCCCAATAAAATCGATACCAAAGATTTTGCAGGTTGGATACAGGAAAGAAGCACCTATCAAATGGAACCGGTTACGGCCCCATATGAAGCCCTGTTAAGCATGAATGATAAAGGGGAAAAACCTACCAGCGGAAGTTTCATCACAGCCAAATACGGAAAAGGAAATATTACTTATGTGAGCTTAGCTTTATTTCGCCAGCTTCCTGCCGGAGTACCCGGAGCTTATCGTTTATTCGCTAATATTCTTGCCTTACCTTCGAGCAAATAAATTATGCAAGCAAGAAAACGAATTGGTATCGGCACCTTATTAATTATAGGGGTGGTAATTGGGTTAATTTTAAAGAATGTGAAAATTGGGTTGATTATTGGTCTTGCACTTGGATTATTGGCAGGTGGATTATTGAGTTCAAAAAGATAACATAATGTATGAACAATAAAGTTCCCTTATTCGGCACTTGGAGAAACTGGTACTTTTTTGTTATTGCCTTTCTGCTCTTGCTTATTATATTCTTCATCTGGTTCACCCGCTATTATGCATGAGTAGAATAGACTGGATCATATTAACCTGCACGTTACTCGGTATTATCGGCTATGGCTTATATAAAAGCAAAACCAGTAAAAATTTAGAAGGCTATTTTTTAAGTAATAGAAATATGCCTTGGTACCTGGTTCTGCTCAGCATTATGGGCACACAAGCCAGTGCTATTACTTTTTTATCAGCACCCGGACAAGCATTTACTGATGGTATGCGGTTTGTTCAATACTATTTTGGCTTGCCCTTAGCTATGGTTATTCTGTGTATCAGCTTTGTGCCGCTTTTTAATAAGCTTAAAGTATTTACAGCTTACGAATTTTTAGAACAACGCTTCGATATTAAAACCAGGGTCTTTACATCCGCTTTATTCTTACTATCACGAGCGCTTTCTACAGGTATCAGTATTTATGCACCTTCTATCATTCTCTCCTCCTTAATGGGCTGGGATATTTTTTATACCAACTTAGTGATGGGAGGATTACTTATTATTTATACAGTTAGTGGTGGTGCCAAAGCTGTTGCCTATACACAACAATTACAATTGTTGATCATATTCGCGGGTATGTTTGCTACTGGCTATTTTATAGTACATCATCTTCCCGAAGGTGTTGGTTTTTCAGAAGCATTATCCGTAAGTGGGGCTACCGGCAAACTCAATGTAATAACAACAGGAATTACAGAGAAGGGATTTGATTGGAAGGATAGATACAATATCATTAGTGGCGTGATAGGAGGATTTTTTCTGGCACTCTCTTATTTCGGAACCGATCAATCGCAAGTGGGGCGCTATCTAACGGCAAAAGATACAACGGAAAGCAGACTTGGATTATTGATGAATGGGTTGGTGAAAGTACCCATGCAGTTTTCGATACTGCTCTTAGGTGCATTATTATTTACTTTTTATCAATTTAAACCGGCCCCCATCTTTTTTAATCGCGGGGTTGAGAAGGCTGCCTATCAAACAAACTATAAAGACTCATTGCAAACGGTTAAGGATGGCTTTAATGATAAATTGCTTACACAACAAGCGCATGCTAAATTATTTGCCCTTCATCATCAGCAAAAATATAAAGACAGTGTAGCCTTGGTTTCTAAGGAATTGGATGGCATGAAGAAAAATTATAAAACCCTTATTGCCAAAGCAGTTCCCGGTGCCGATACCAATGATACGAATTATATTTTTCTACGCTTTGTAGTAGATCAATTGCCAAGAGGGTTGGTAGGTTTATTAATTGCCATAATTTTTTTAGCAGCCTGGGGCTCTATAGCAGCAGCACTCAACTCCTTAGCATCTTGTACTATGATAGATTTTCACAAACGGTTTACAGTGCAAAACCTTTCGGAAAAACAAGAATATCAAATCTCAAAATACTATACACTAGGCTGGGGTGTATTTTGTATTATCACGGCTGAGCTTGCCCGCGGAATGGGTAGCTTAATTGAAGCAGTGAATGTATTAGGGTCCTTGTTTTACGGTGTTATATTAGGTATTTTCTTAGTTGCTTTTTATATAAAAAAGATTGGTGCCAATGCCGTTTTCTGGGCCGCTGTACTAGGAGAGTTGGCAGTTATTACACTATTTATTTTGGATAAAAAAGAAATTATCGGTTTAGGTTTTTTATGGCTGAATGTGGCCGGTGCCTTAATTGTGGTATTACTTAGTTATTGTTTTGCCTTTTTACAAAAGGAATAACTTATCTTCCTACTATGAAGCAGCAATTTCCCGTAGTGCCTTGGGCAACAGGTGCTACCATGTATGAAGTCAATATCCGCCAATATACACCCGAAGGAACTTTCAAAGCCTTTGCTAAACATCTTCCTCGATTACGTGATATGGGTGTTCGTATTCTTTGGTTCATGCCGATAACACCTATCAGCCTGGAAGTTCGGCAGGGTAGTTTGGGTAGTTACTATGCCTGTAGCAGTTATACCGATATCAATCCTGAATTTGGAACGCTGGATGATTTCAAACAATTGGTAAAGCATGCCCATAAATTAGGATTTAAAATAATCATCGACTGGGTAGCTAATCATACCGGATGGGATCATCATTGGACTACCGAGCATCCTGATTGGTTTTTACAAGATGAGGAAGGAAATTTCACTGAGCGAAATGGATGGCACGATGTAATTGATTTGAATTTTGAGAAACAAGATATGCGCCTGGCATTGCGTAATGCGATGCAGTTTTGGGTGGAGGAATGTGATATTGATGGTTTTAGCTGCGATATGGCACATTTGGTTCCTCTCGATTTTTGGATCGATGCGCGTAAAACACTGGATGCTATCAAACCCTTATTTTGGTTGGCAGAATGTGAAGTGGTAGAATACCATAATGCTTTTGATGCAACCTATGCCTGGTGGTGGATGCACGAATCAGGAAGATATATGAAAGGAGAGGCTACCCTCTCCGAAATAAGGAATGTATTACATGCGTATACGCAATATCCCGATGGGGCTATTAAACTTTTCTTCACCAGTAACCACGATGAAAACAGTTGGAATGGAACAGAATTAGAAAAGTATAAACACGCTGCCAAAGCATGGGCCGTTTTTTGTTTTACCTGGCAGGGTATGCCCATGATATATAGCGCTCAGGAAAGTCCGAATAAGAAACGATTATTGTTTTTTGATAAAGACACAATCGCCTGGAATGAACCTTTGCAATTACATGATTTCTATACCAGATTAGCTTTATTAAAAGAGAAGAATAAAGCTTTACAACATGGTGAAACTTTTATTCTTCCCTCTAACAACGATAACCAAATAATGGCTTATCTAAGAAAAAAGGATGATGATGTAGTACTGGTGATTTTAAATGTAAGTACCGACAATCGAATTAAAATAAATGTATCTCACGATTGGTTAACTGGTACTTTCAAAAATCTTTTCTCCGAATTATCCTTCTCTTTTCAGGGCAATGCCAACTTTGAATTGCAGGCAGGAGAGTATGTGGTTTATCAGCGATTAAGCTAGTAAGTTACTAAGTTACTGAGTTATTAAGTTACTGAGTTATTAAGTTACTAGGTTTCTTACCAATAACCTAATAACCTAATAACCCACTAACTATTTCATGCTATTCTTCCATCCTCAACGGATACGTATATCTTCCTTCGAAGCCGGGGTAAAACCCATCAATTCTGATATTACCGGTTCTGATGCCTGCTAATGCTTCTTTCAACTCATCTATATTCTTTACTTCTTTTCCATTTACGGCGGTTATTACAAAGCCATCTTCCATTTTACTTTTGCTCAATAAACCGGAGCCTACTTTTTTCACTACTACACCACCCGCAACATCGTTAGCAGCTGCCACTTTTTTGTCTAAGTTCGCTAGCTCACCGCCTAATTTATCAATTACACTAATATTCTTCACCACATCCGTATTACCTGCTTTATTCTTTAAAGTCAAGGTTACTTCGTTTTCTTTTCCGCCTCTTTTATATGTAACTGTTACCTTATCGCCTGGTTTATATCGTGTAAGTTGATCTTGTAACTCCGACATATTAGTTACTGGTTGTCCATTAAATTTTGTAATAACATCCTCTGATTTAATACCGGCAACATCTGCAGCACCGCCTTGTGGCACTTCTGTTACAAAAATACCTTCGCTGGTTTTCCATTTTGTTCCATATTTCTGATCGTAAAATTTTTCCTCAGCTTCGCCAATGCCCTCTGCGATATAGCTTATACCTATATAAGCGCGTTGTACTCTTCCATATTTTACAATATCTGTTACAATCTTTTTCACCATATTCACCGGAATAGCATAAGAGTAACCGATATAGGATCCTGTTTGAGAAGCAATAGCAGAATTAATACCGATCAACTCACCATTGGTATTAACTAAAGCACCACCGCTGTTTCCGGGATTCACGGCCGCATCGGTTTGTATAAATGATTCGATAGGGTTGTTATCTTGTTGGCGGTTGATACCTATAGCGCGAGATTTAGCGCTGATAATACCGGCAGTAACCGTTACGTCTAATGTTAATGGATAACCAATGGCTAAAGCCCATTGACCCAACTTTACTTCATCACTGTTACCATAAATCAAATAAGGAAAACCTTTCCCTTCAATCTTAATTACGGCAACATCACTGCTGGCATCTTGTCCAATCAGGCTGGCTTTGTACGTTTTTTTATTGGCTAGCGTAACATTAATTTCATCCGCGCCATCTATCACATGATTATTCGTAACGATATAACCGTCTTCGGTAATCAACACCCCACTACCACTGGCTCTTTGCTCGGGTAAAATACGAGGACCGCCACCAAAGAAATCACCAAAATCATCACCAAATAAATCACTGAAAGGGTTACGTTGACGTTGCTGATTGTTGGCAACCTGTTTGGCTTTAATACGTGTTTTAATATGAACCACAGCGGGTGTGGCGCTTGTAGCAGCAGCTGTAAAATCTACACTGCCGGCAGCTTTATTATTATTGGTGCCGTAAAAACCTGCATAATTAACCGGCAGTTTACCTTGCTCCTGAATGCCTGCGTTTTGGCGTTCAACAAATTTTCCATAGCCCCAAACACTGGCTATGGCAGTAGTAGCACTAATGGCTACGATGGTTAAACCTGTTTTCCAGTTCATACAATTCAATGGTTATTTTTAGAAATATTTCAAAATATATGCCTATTCGATAGCAAATAAACGAAGCTGTTTAATTGACAGTTCCCCGATGGCACCATTTAACAAATGTTTTTCGATTTGTCGGTTATAAAGCCTTCAAAAATGCCATAGTGTCTATCCCGTCTGCATAATCAAACAAAGAGGGGCGTTGTGCCTCACCGAATGCAAGATAACCTTCTCCCACAACACATTGTATATCTTCTTTGGGCACAAGCATACCCGGTATTTCTTCTTTGTTTGTGTAGTAGCGATAATGAACCTGACTAACAGGAGAGAAGGGCGAATCGTTTTCTGTGAGAATGATGGATTCATTCGTCATATAATATTTCCCGCCCATGATCAATAAAGCCAAATGATAATCATAATTGTGCTTGTACTTATGATAATCCATAAAATGTTCATAAGGCCTGAGTGCTTCCAGCAAGGGTTTAAAATCGTAGTTTACCGGTACGATTAGTTGGGTGATATTTCTGCAGCCTAAACCAAAGTATTGTTGGATATCTGCAGCCAAAGCGGCTAGCTGAACGGCTGTTTCATGTCCGCTTAACACCGCTACAGACGTACGATTCCGGCGAATGATATGCGGGTATTTACCAAAATAATAATCAAAATACCTGCTTGAATTATTACTACCCGTAGCAATATAGGCATCGCAGTTTTTTAGCTGCTCTGCAAAGCCAATATGGTTTTGTATGGTTACTTCCATCGCATATAATCGCTGTACCAAATGCTTGATCAGGATTTCATCTTTGGAGGAAGCTTTTATAACGGCGGTATGTCCGGTAATAAATACAGATAGCAAATCATGAAAACCTACCAGGGGAATATTGCCGGCCATTACAATACCTACTGTTTTGGGAGAAGCGTTTTCAACAGGCAGATCATAAGCTGCGGCCCAGGCTTCTAATGCAGCAGATTGCAAAAAATGACTGGCAATATTGGAAACGGCCAACTCAATAAACTCGGGGATAAACCATTGATTTTCGCGGTAAGCCCGGTCTTTTATAGCCTCCCAGGTAGGATCTTTGCTCAACATGTATTCCCCAAGTTGGGAAACTAACTGAATTCGTTCTTGTAAAGTCATTACAGCACCTTATTTTTGAATAGCAAATGTAAATTCACTAATCCAACAAAATGATGCTATGGCTATTAAAATAACAGAAGAGTGTATT
>JAIEQT010000185.1 GCA_019747455.1 Chitinophagaceae bacterium
GTAATAATGATTACGCCATTGGCTGCTCGGGTACCCCAAAGTGCTGCGGCAGAAGCGCCTTTTAATACCTGCATACTGGCAACATCTTCCGGATTAATGTCATTCAATCTGCTTTGCCGAACAATTTGTCCGCCTGAAGTTTCTCCTCTGGCATCTCCGCTAATAGGTACACCATCTAAAACAATTAAGGGGTCTGTACTTCTCGTAATAGTACTTTGACCACGAATTACAATTTGTGAACCACTACCGGGGTCGCCGGATGATCGGGATACCCGAACACCGGAAGATTTACCCGCAATGGCATTCATTAAACCGGTTTCGCCAGAGTTCGTTATGGCTTCTGCACTGATTCGATTCGTGGCATAACCTAATTTATCTTTTCTGGTTTCAAAGCCAAGCGCATTCACTACTACATTATCTAAGGAACTTGCTGTGGCTTTTAATATGATGGTAAGATCGGTCGTATTTCCAATCTTGGTTTCATAGGTTTCAAAACCAATAAAACTAATTACCAAGCTTTCTTTTCCGGCAGGTACATTGATCGAAAAATTTCCGGTATTGTCGGAAATTTTTGTGATGGCAGTTCCTTTTACTACAATCGTAGCCCCACTTACCGGGCCCTTCTTTTCGTCTACAATAATTCCCTTAATTGTTTTGGTTTGGGCAAATACTTGAATAGGTAAAAAATGAATTAAACCTAATAAAAGCGAAAGTGATATCACTTTCAAAGCTTGATACTTCATAATGGCAAGAGTTTTGGTTAGCAAATGCAATTCGATACCGAAAGGTAACATTGCACCAAAATTTTTGTGTAACTTTCCTCTTTCCTTATTAATTCCTAATAATTGACGGCCATTTCCGAAACGAAAAGTAAATTTCGGAAAATCATAAAAAATTGGTTACCAACAAGTTGAGAAAATATGTTGAAGAAGGGTAAAGAAGAGATCATTTACTTGCTCAATAAGTCTATTGAGAAATTTCAGCAAGAAACTGGCAAGGAAATTATACAAAATACAAATCGTAAGAATTATGAGGGGCTAGCAGTGGCGCTCAGTGATATTTCAAACAAACTACCATATACGGCAGATACACTGGGTCATCAACAGTATGAGATAGACCCTTCAAAAACAACAAAAGAATACCCTTTTCGAAAGTATGATATTACAGGCGGACAAATTAAAGATGCCTTGATGGGATTGGTATCTAACCCCCGACCATTTTTAGTGGATACCTGTTATATCTATTTATTCGGAAAAGGAAGAAATGCCTTTGAAGAAAATCCAACAGATAGTTTTTTAATACAACATGAACCGGTTGATCATCAAGCAAAACAAAGTTTATCCCTATTACAAGAAAACCAACAATTAAAAGCCCAACTTGCTGCACGGATAGAAAAAGATAAAAAAGGAACCGGAAAGCCTAAAAATAATATATGGGTGTTTTTTATTACGGGTGTGCTCATATTAATAAGCATATTTTGTTTTTATGAGTACCAACGTGCGGAAAAGCGTTGGGAAATTATTAAGAGCGATTTTAATTTGTTACCATATACGGTAACCGAGCAAGAAAAAAAACAGCTAAATGGTATTTGGATTTGTTATACAGGATCTCCTCAGGCTCGATTATCAGATACCAATCGCTATCATAAAGTGGTAGCCAATTTGATTGAAATTGAGTACAAAGAAGGATATTTTTTATACAATCGCTATGGTGCCAGCTTTAATCATGTTGGCTATATTCAACTGGAAGCACCGTCTCTATTGTCTATACACTCACGAATAAAAACACAAAACGGTTTGGTGGAATCGCCTCGTCATAGCCTTATGACACTTGATAGTACAGGCACTTATCTTTCCGCTATTTCGGCCTCATGGAATTTTGATGTAGGCGAACGTAACAAAATTATAGGAATACGAGAAGCGTATCAAAAATTAGGTGTGGGTGGAAGATTAGAAGAAGTGATCAATTCAATTGAAAATGCATCTTGTCAGTGTAAGATTATACAATGGAAAAAACCAGATAGTACGGTTGAAAAATTTTATTTAAGAAATATTTCTCTAGATGCGCTAAAAGATTCTTCATTATTAAAATTGATAAATGAAAAAAGTATCTTATCTAAAAATCCATACGATACATTAGTGATTGAAAAAAAAAGATAAAATCATTATTTCCCAAACATACGGTCTAAATAATCTTCTTTAAACTCAATATAAGTAGGACTTCCATTAGGTGAAACGTTAGGCGTTATATATTCAAATAAATCCGACACTAAGCTCTCCATTTCCTTATCGGTAAGTGATTGACCGGCTTTGACAGATTGTTGCCGTGCCATACAGCGAACTAACTTTTCTCTTTTACTATATTTAATATCGCTGCTAAAGTGTTTGAATTGCTCTATTAGTAACTCAATTGTATTTTTTTCATTACCGGCTACTACATCTGCAGGGCAACCTTGTATTACAAAACTATTATTACCAAATGGTTCTACTACATAACCTATTTGAACGAGATCGGATATCATATCGTGTAAGAGCGCCGCATCTGCAGCTGTAAGGTCCAGCGTAACGGGAAATAACAACTGCTGTGTGGCAACTTGTTGCTTATGCATGGCAACACTATATTTTTCATATAGTATTCTTTCATGCGCTAATTGTTGGTGTACCAATAAAAAGCCACTTAAATGATTAAGGAGTATATAGGTATTGTTGATTTGTAGAAATGATTTTGATGAATCTTCTCCGCCTAGGCGGATCAATCTGGAATCTGTAATCTGTTGCTTCTCAGATTGAAGATTATTAATTGAAGATTGCTTAAAAAAATCCCGCCAATCACCCAACTTACTTTTTTCGGTAGGCTCAATAGCATGTGCCTGGTTACTCCGCGAAAATGTTTGGTATAGCCCCGATGAAACGGTTGCTTGTTGCTGCTCATTGGTAAAAGGCTTACTTACCGCATCTAGTTGTTGTATATCTGCATTCAAAGAAAAATCTAAAGAAGGGGCAATACTGAACTGTGCTAATGCATGTTTTACTGCCGCCTGAATAAATGCATAAATTATTTTTTCATCCTCAAACTTTATTTCTTGTTTGGTAGGATGTACATTGATGTCAATTTGTGCAGGATCCAGATCTATGTACAATACATAACCCGGAAAACTATCTTTCGGAATGATACCGTCAAAAGCGGCATTAACTGCATGATTGAGATAGGCGCTTTTGATAAATCGGTTATTCACAAAAAAATATTGATCGCCTCTTGTTTTACGAGCTGTTTCTGGCTTACCAATAAAACCTGATATGGTAAGATAATCTGTTTTTTCCTGTATCGGTACCAGCCTAGCCGTGTAGGTGCTGCCCAATATTTGTACAATTCTTTGTTTATGATTACCAGCTTCGAGATGAAATAGTTCTTGTCCGTTTGCACTTAAAGAAAAAAAGATATTCGGGAAAGCCATCGCCACCCGAATAAATTCATCTACGATATGCCTCATTTCAGCAGCATTACTTTTCAAGAAATTTCTTCTTGCCGGAACATTGAAAAATAGGTTTTTCATACTAATACTGGTTCCCACCTCAGTAGCACAAGGCTCCTGATTCACTACCCGACTATTTTCAATATTTATAAGGGTGCCTAATTCATCTTCTGCCCTTTTTGTTTTCAATGTAACCTGTGCTACTGCCGCAATAGAAGCTAATGCCTCACCTCTAAACCCCATGGTTTTGATGCGAAATAAATCTTCGATATCCCGGATCTTACTAGTGGCATGGCGTTCAAATGCCATACGCGCATCGGTTTCACTCATACCCTTGCCATTGTCAATAACCTGCACCAATGCCTTGCCGGCATCGTTTATGATCAGTTGAATGCGGGTAGCTCCTGCATCAACAGCATTTTCCAATAATTCTTTCACAGCACTGGCGGGTCGTTGAATTACTTCTCCGGCTGCTATTTGATTGGCAATATTATCGGGTAACAATTGTATAATATCCTGCACGCTATTTCAATAAATGTTTGTAAAAATACGATCCATACACCGTTCTGCCCATACTGATACCCTAAATTTGCCGCAAATAGAAAATATGAATCCTACTGCAGCAATAGAAAAAATAAAAAGATCCTTTGTTCCCGCCGATTTTGTAGTAACGGGTTGGGCCCATCTGGAGCCTTTTTTTAAAACACTGGTAGAGCGACCTATCAATAGTAAAGCCGATTTAGAACAGTGGCTGCAAGATATAAGTGAATTAGAAGCGGTAGTGAGTGAAGATGCTTGTTGGCGACAAATTCGCATGACCTGCGATACAACAAATAAGGTATTGGAAGAAGCTTTCACGTATTTCTGTATGGAAATTCAACCTAAACTTCAGCCGTATGCAGATGCATTAAATAAAAAATTGATCGATTGCACATTCACGGCTGAATTAGATCAAAACTTATATCATACCTATTTACGATCTGTTAAAAAAAGTATTGAACTTTTTCGGGAAGCAAATATCCCTATTCAAGCAGAACTGAGTGTTTTGCAACAAGAATATGGAGCTATTGCCGGAAAAATGACGATTGAAGTAAATGGTGAAGAATTTACATTGCAACAAGCAGGAAAATTTTTAGAAAGTGAGGATAGAAGTTTGCGGGAACAAGTATACCGTAAAATTCAGGATCGTCGCTTACAAGATGCTACTGCCATGCATGATCTGTATACTAGTTTAATTGCAAAGAGGCAACAGATAGCCATACATGCAGGCTTTGAAAATTACAGAGATTATAAGTTTAAAGAACTTGGAAGATTCGATTATACAAAAGAAGATTGTTTCCAATTTCATGAAGCCGTGAAACAACATGTTTTACCTCTGGTGAATGATATCTATAAGAACAAGAGAGAAAAACTTGGATTAGATACATTACGCCCTTGGGATACCGAAGCAGAACCAGCTGGCACAAAGCCTTTAAAGCCATTTACGGATGGCAATGATTTATATGAAAAATCGGTTGCCTGTTTTGAACAACTTAATCCATTCTTTGCCGATTGTTTGCGTAAAATGAAAGAACTAAATCATTTTGATTTAGAGAGTAGAAAAGGCAAAGCTCCGGGTGGATATAATTGTCCATTAGCAGAAAGTGGCGCTCCTTTTATATTTATGAATGCAGCTTCACAAATGAGTGATGTAACTACCATGGTACATGAAGGCGGACATGCCATCCATTCTTTCCTGGCGCATCCACTTCCGCTGAGTGCATTCAAAGAATATCCTATGGAAATTGCTGAAGTAGCTAGCATGGCTATGGAATTATTTAGTATGGATTATTGGCACAGTTTTTTTGATAATGAAGAAGAATTGAAACGTGCTAAAGAACATCAGTTAGAAAGAACTATCACTATTTTTCCTTGGATTGCGATCATCGATAAATTCCAACATTGGGTATATGAAAATCCAAATCATACGCTTGAGGAAAGAACAGAAAATTGGGTATCTATACTCAACGAGTTCTCTACAAATGCTATAGATTATAGTGGATTAGATCATTACAGAGCCATTGGCTGGCAGCGCCAACTTCATTTATTTGAGGTGCCCTTCTATTATATTGAATATGGTATTGCCCAATTAGGTGCTATAGGCTTGTGGATGCAGTTTAAAAACGATAAGCACAAAGCCCTAGAAAATTACATGAAGGCATTGAGTTTAGGGGGAACAAAAACCTTACCTGAATTATATGCTGCTGCAGGATTGGAATTTAATCTTACTCCAGCATATATTAAAACATTGATGGAGTTTGTGAAAAAAGAATTATAGCTGCGGGTTTCGTGATAGGGGTTTCGGGTTAAAAAGGAATTATTTTACTCGCATATCCCGTAACCCGTAACTCGCATCCTATTTTCCCCCATTTGGCCTAGGTCGCTGTGGATTATTGCCTCTTGGCGGATTGCTTCTTCCTTGTTGTGGTCCACGAGGCTGTTGTTGATTACGTTGTTGATCGCGTTTACGACGCTCATTTTTTTCGAGCGTCTTCAAACTGATTTGTCCAACTAACTCTACAAAAGCCGGTTCAGCTTCTGTTTGCTTTTTATTGACTATTTCAACAGCTTGTAATTCTTCTGCTTTTTGCCCTTGTTGATTCAGCCTTTTGATTTCTTTCACACGCTGAATGGTTAGCGGGTAGTGCTTGGTATTATTGGGTAAAGTATACCACATCAAGTTCTTAAAAATATCTTTCTTAATCAGAAAGGCAGTACCCATTGCCGTATCCAAGGTATCTGCATAATCGGGAAAGTGCTGTAATGCATCTAAGTAGGTATCTAACTCATAATTCAAGCAACATTTTAAGCGGCCGCATTGTCCGCTTAGTTTGGTTTGATTGATAGATAAATTCTGATAACGGGCTGCTGTAGTATTAACACTCTTAAAGTCATTCAACCAAGTGCTACAACAAAGTTCGCGTCCACAACTTCCAATACCACCTACTTTGGCAGCTTCTTGCCGAATTCCGATTTGCCTCATTTCAACTTTTACTTTAAAGTCGCTGGCAAATATTTTGATCATCTCTCTAAAATCTACTCTATCATCGGCTGTATAAAAGAAAGTTGCTTTTTTACCGTCGGCTTGTACTTCTACTTCGCTCAATTTCATTTGAAGATTGAGGGAACGCGCAATCGCTCTACTACGGGATAGCATTTCCTTCTCCCTCGACTTGCTTATTTTATAGCTTTCCAAATCGCGATCGGAACTGGGGCGAAGAATTTTTTTTATTTCCGGACTAAATTCATCAACCCCTTTTTTCTTCAATTGTAAACGAACCAATTCGCCTGTTAAGCTTACTTCACCTACATCAAAACCGCTTACGCCTTCTACGGTAACATATTCTCCCTTTTCAAAAAACTGTAAGGTGGGATTACGGAAAAACTCTTTTCTGCTTCCTTGTTTAAAGCTTACCTCTACAACTTTACAAGTACTTTCAGGATCACTGAAAGGTAAATTCATTAACCAATCATGCACATTCAAACGATTACAACCGCCTGTGCTGCATCCGCCATTACTTTTACAACCGTTGGGTTTACCCGTTCCACAAGATCCACAGCCCATATTTAAATATATAATAGAGTTAAACTAAGTAGTCAAAAATACAGTTTTGTTCTGAATGATATGGTATAGTTTGATGCTAAGGGCTTGAAACAGCATTTTGCCGTTAGCATTCCGCTCTATGTAATAGGCGGCTTTATCTAGCTCTTCAATAATCGCTTCTTGTTGACTAACAGAGGCAATTTTATTTAGCCTATTGGCGAAGTCCTTTTCGGCCTCACCGTGATTAACTGCATTTTCGCCTAATATGCGTATTCGAATACTCAATTCGAGTAGGTGATTAAAGTAGCGTAAGAACTGCTTTTGTTTTTCTCTGCCCAGCGCACTGATATCTTCGCTAAATTTTACTTGAGCAGCGGGACCTGTTTTCAATATGGCATTAAGCCATTCCCGTAACAAACTCTGCCAGTCTTCGTCGGCATGTTGTAAGGCTTGTAGCGCTTCGCGATAGTTACCTTCAGCAACTGCGGCTATTTGCTTGGCTTTGTTAGCATCAGCACCAGCCCTTTGTATAAGTGCTTCTTCAACGTCGGCATCGGTTAAAGTAGGAATCCTAACTAATTGGCACCTGCTTAATATGGTAGGTAATATGGCTTCTTCACTTTCTGCAACTAAAATAAAAATAGTATTAGCGGGAGGCTCTTCAATAAGTTTAAGTAGTTTATTGCCCTCTTTGCCTAAGTATTCAGGCATCCATAGCAATAAGACTTTATACTTGCTTTCAAAACTTTTTAAACTTAATTCGTGAATAATACGATTACACTCTTCTGCGGTAATATTGCCTTGCTTATTTTCGGCATTGATGCTTTGTAACCAATCGTACGCATTACCGTATGGATACTGCTGAATAAATTCTCTCCAATCTGCGATATAATCTGTGCTCACCGGTTTATCACCCGGTTTACGAGGGATTACGGGATAGCTAAAATGAAGATCAGGATGTATTAGTTGTTGCGCACGCTGATAGGCTGGCTGTTCCACAATTTTATCCGGAGGAATAAAGCCTGCAGCAGGTGCTAGGGCAGTCATCCCGCCAAATAAATCTTCAACAACGGGTGCATCGGCAGGTAAACTCACCAGATATTGTGCGAAAGCCAAAGCTAAAGGCAGGCCGCCGGCTCCCTCCTTGGCCAGAAAGAGTAGCGCATGACTAATACGGTTATGTTCTACCATTTCAGTCAGATGCTGCTTGGTGGCTGTTTGGCCAATTACCTCAGAAAAAAGCACGTGAGTATTACTTTACGTATTTCAGAATTTCCTCACTATCAGGAGTTGTTTTACTAGGAAAGTATTGTAATATCTTGCCGTTTTCATCTAATAAAAATTTCCCAAAATTCCACTTAATATCAGCGTCTAATACGCCGTTTTCTGCTTTAGAGGTAAGCCATTTATAAATAGGAGCCATATCATCTCCCTTGACGCTTACTTTACTTGCCATGGGGAAACTTACACCATAATTCTTTTTACAAAACTCTTGAATCTCGCCATCTGATCCGGGCTCCTGACCACCAAAATTATTGGCAGGGAAACCAATGATCACTAGTTTATCTTTGTACTGGTCGTACACTTTTTGAAGGGCTTCATATTGCGGGGTATAGCCACATTTAGAGGCGGTGTTAACCACTAAAATTTTCTTGCCCTTGAAAGAAGCAAAATCAATCGTTTTGCCATCAAGACCTTTTACTTTAAAACTATGGATACTATTAGGGCCGGGTAGGGTAAAGGCACTTAAAAAGAGTATTGTTACGAGGCTGAAAAAATATTTCATATGTTTTTTATGTAAAGGTAATGGGTTAAATCTACAATCAGGAATCTTCAATTAGGTATAACAGATGAAGATTCCAGATTGAAGATTCCAGATTGAAGATTGTAGATTGTAGATTGACTATCATCTACAGCGTATACGCTACCGCTGCAATGCTAAGTTTGGTACCCGGAACGCTGAGAATCGCTTCTCCGCAGGCTTCAAGGGTAGCGCCGGTAGTTATTACATCATCTATAAGCAATATATGTTTGTTTTGAAGGCTTTCGGGATCACTTATATAAAAAATATTTCTCATATTTTCCCATCTGCTAATTCGGTTTTCATGGGTTTGGGTTTTGGAATCAACCAGCCGAATTACCGATTTTTCGAGTATAGGTTTAGCCCATTTTTCTTGTATTCCCTGCGCAATAATCATGGCTTGATTATAGCCTCTTTTATATTCTTTTTTGGGGTGAAGTGGTAAAGGAACGATAGCATCAATATCGTTAAAACGAGATGATGCAGCTAATGACTTACCGAGTGCATGACCAAGAAAAATTCCGCTATAGATATTGGCTTTGTATTTAAGTGAAATGAGTAGTTGTTGTACTAATCCATGTTTATTAAAATAGTACAGTGCAGTTGCCTGCTCAATTGGGATACGCCCCCAAAAAATTTTCTCAATAGTATTATGGCTACTATTTATAAAATGCGTTTCAGGTAATGAGATTTTGCAACGCGGGCAAATAACTTCTTTTGCATTGATGAAATCAGCTGCACAACCTAAACAATAGTGCGGAAAAAATAAATCGCGAATCGCGATAGCCATTTTGTGAAGCATACTGCAATATCGAGTGGCAGAAATTATTTTATTAAGGTATTAACCGTAAGCGCTAATGTTTTTTAACGGTGAGTTTCGTCGGGTCGTCTGACTAAGTCAACCTTATGAGGCGCTAACGTTCCGACGATCTGACGATCTGACGACTCGACGTTCCGACTAGAATAGCTGTTGATAAACCTCATCCACCCTGCCAAGTGCAATCACCTCGATACCTTTTTTTTCTTTGGTATTTATTTTATTATAACGAGAGATAATTATTTTTTCAAAACCTAATTTTTCTGCTTCTGCAATTCTTTGTTCAATACGCGTAACAGCTCTTATTTCTCCATTCAAACCAACTTCCCCTGCGAAGCAAATCGATTTTGGTAAGGGAATATCTTCATAGGAAGAAAGTAGAGAACAAATAACAGCTAAATCTATAGATGGGTCTTCCATTTTTATGCCCCCTGCGATATTCACAAACACATCCTTAATGCCAAATTGAAAGCCACCTCTTTTTTCTAAAACAGCTAATAGTAATTGTAATCTTCTCAAATCAAAACCGGTTACAGTTCTTTGCGGAGTGCCGTAAACACTGGTGGTTACAAGTGCTTGCACTTCGATAAGAAGCGGGCGCATACCTTCTAATGAAGCTGCTACGGCACAGCCACTTAATACTTCTTCTCTTTGTGCAATGAGTATTTCAGATGGATTTGTTACAACACGCATACCATTCCCATTCATTTCATAAATA
This sequence comes from Chitinophagaceae bacterium, assembly GCA_019747455.1. Classification (GTDB taxonomy): domain Bacteria; phylum Bacteroidota; class Bacteroidia; order Chitinophagales; family Chitinophagaceae; genus Sediminibacterium. The sequence continues at coordinate 10,392 of JAIEQT010000185.1, forward strand.
CCTAATTCTGCGGTGCTGCCGAAGCGATTTTTTAGGGTACGTAATAATCGATATACATAATGTCTATCACCTTCAAACTGCAATACCGTATCTACCATATGTTCTAAAATTTTCGGTCCTGCAATACCACCATCTTTTGTAATATGTCCGATTAGAAAAACAGGGGTATTGGTTTCTTTGGCAAAACGTTGAAAAGCTGCGGCTGTTTCTCTGATTTGCGAAACAGTTCCTGCGGCAGAATCGATTAATGATGATTCCATCGTTTGAATAGAATCTACTATGATGAGTTCAGGTTTTAATTTTTTTATTTCTTTAAAAATGGTAGTTGTATCCGTTTCGGTAAGTAAATAAAAATTCTGGTTTTGAATTTGCAATCGATCAGCGCGCATTTTTATTTGTTGCTCACTTTCTTCTCCACTGATATATAGAATCCGCATCGAAGAAAGTAGTAGTCCGTTTTGTAAGAACAAAGTGCTTTTGCCGATACCCGGTTCGCCTGCTACTAAAACCAATGAGCCGGGTACAATGCCACCTCCTAAAACACGATTAAGTTCAGGGTCGGTAGTAATAATTCTTTTTTCCTCGGTAGAGGTAACAGTGTTGAGGGAAACTGTTTTTGATTTTCTTTTTTCATCCGTGTAATCATCCCAGCTTTCTTTTTTTGTTGGCTCATTACGGGAAAGCACTTCTTGTGTGAACGTATTCCATTGTGCACAAGATGGACATTTGCCTAACCATTTTGTACTTTCATATCCACAATTACTACAAAAAAAAGCGGTTTTAATTTTACTCATATTAGCTGAAAATAGGATAAATCAACACAGAATCTGGAAATGCAAAAGGGTCAACATTCCTGCTGACCCTTTTACTTACTAACCCATTAAATTCTAACACTAAGTTACAAATCTGGGCCACACGGCAAAATTAATTTTTTGCATTCAGCGGTATTCGGCCAATTCATATGTAGAATAATTTGCATACTTTTTTTTGTTTAGCGTAATTAAATGGTTGACTTAAAAAAGCCTGATTTTATAACTTCTGATTCAGGTATTTAGCCCAGAGGTATATTTATAATCAACTATTTAGCGGATTAAAAGCCGTTTTTACCGATCATCAATTTTGTTTAATGATTTAAAAATTTATTTGTAAAAAAATTAAAAGTGCATTAAAATTAATATAATGTTAAGGTTGATCGGCAGCTATTCGGTTATTTAGGTGGTCAAAAGCCTGATAAATGGCTTTTATACCTAAATTAATCAACATGAGAAAAAAACTGCTAATTAGTTTTTGTGCTTTACTTTTCGCTATTACAGCAGGGTTGGCGCAAACAACAACTGTTACAGGTAAAGTGACAGACGACAAAGGGACGCCGCTTGCTGGCGCTTCTGTTCTTGAAAAAGGCACCAAAAATGGTGTAAGTGCCGATGCGAACGGATCTTTTACTATTAAAGTAAAATCTGGGGCAACCCTTATTATTTCCGAGGTTGGCTATGAGAACCAACAGATCTCATCCACCTCTACGAATTTGCTGGTTAAGTTGGCGGTTGACACAAAAACCTTAAACGAGGTGGTAGTTACTGGTTCTGGTACAGCCACTACCAGGAGCAAGTTGGGTATTTCGGTAGAATCCATAAAAGGGGATAAACTCCCACAGATCCCAGCCGCTAGTATCGACCAAGCCTTGGTAGGTAAAATCCCAGGTGCACAAATTTCATCTGTATCAGGTAACCCGGGCGACCAGGTGAACATTGTGTTGAGAGGTATTAATACAGTACAGGGAGGTACGCGTCCAATGATTATGTTGGATGGTACTGAAATTCCATTTTCTAACCTTAATACACTCGATTTAACACAGGTAGAAAGAATTGAAGTTGTTCAGGGCGCGGCCTCTTCTGCTTTATACGGTGCGCAAGGTGCAAATGGTGTAATACAAATTTTTACTAAAAAAGGAGTTAAAGGAAATGTAAAAGTTGATTTCTCTTCTAGTGTTGCTAATAACATTTATATCAATGCCGGAAAATTTGGAAAAGCCAATTTACATCCTTATTTAACGGATGCCAATGGTAATATTGTTTCAGCATTAGCCAGTGGTGGTTTTACACCCGGTCAACCACTTAGTATTGATCCGGTGCTAGGCTCCATCCTAGGTTCGGGTTCATTAGCGTATCGTTATGGAACGAACGTACCGGGACTACCTGCTGGATTTACTACTCCCGGGGGAACTCAAAACTATACTCGTTATGGAATTCTAGATCCACGGAATACGAGTGACCAAGCGTATACCGGGAATTTAAAATACAACGATCAATTTGCACAGGTTTTTCAAAGTGGTATTTCAAGGAACAATAGCATCACATTTAGCGGTGGTGGTGATAAAAACGATTTTAGTCTTACTTTATCCAATAACCATGTGCAATCTGCTTTATTAAAAGACAACGGTTCATTAGATAGAACAAATGTGGTGGTGAATTTAGGCTTTGAGTTGTTTAAGAATTTCACCATTCGTTCTATTACCAATATTATTTATACAACCAATAATATGCACCCGCAATTGGGTGGTGGAGGAGGTTATGGTTACGGACAAGGTAATTCCAATGCCGATGTGAGTGGAGTTTTCGGATTTTTGAACACATCTCCGTTCTTCGACCTAACCGCTAAAACCAGTGATGGTACTTATCCTAGTTATCAGCGAGCAAGTTTCGCCAGCGTTAACGCATTCAATCCCTTCTATCGGTTACAATACACCAATGGGGATGATAAGAGAATTGATTTGGTGCAAAGCTTACAGGCAAGTTACAAAGTCAATAAGTTTGTAACCTTGGATGCCCGTTATGGTATCAGCTATAGAAATGAAAATGCTATTTGGACCTACTATAACCAGTCTTTAAACAACAACTCAAATTTTTATCAGAGCTGGGCGGCTTATAATAACGGAAACGACAATACGGGTGAAATCAACAATTTCCAGTATTTCAATACCCGTCAAAACTTTTATACCAGTGCTACTACGAAGTTAGATTTTGAAAAGGATTTTCATCTAAAACTGCCTATTCAATCTACTACTTTGGTGGCATTCGACTATAGAAAAAATAAGTATAAAGAATACGATACTTGGGGTCAAACGCTCCCTTTTAATCCTCCTATTAATTTACAGGCAGCTCAACAGCAGTTTGTATCCCTTGACTACATAGAGCCTTTTGTAACCTATGGTTATTTGGTTGATCAAAAATTTGATTATGCCAATCATTTGGGTATTTCCGGTGGCTTTAGAACAGATTATTCTTCTGCTTTTGGTGCGGGATCTAAACCTTTCACTTTTGGTCATGCCAATGGTTATATCAACGTGCATACTTTTGGATTTTGGGATCCAATTAGCAAAGTGGTATCGGCATTTAAAATTAGAGGTGGTTGGGGCCAGGCCGGTATTCAGCCGGGTGCATTCCAACGTTATCCAGTGTTGAATTTACAGCAAACCGGTAATGAGGTTACTTATACCAACCAAACCACTTCACGTAACCCTAATTTGAATGTGGAAGTTTCTACAGAGATGGAAGTTGGTACCGACCTTTCTTTTAATTTAGCAAAAACAGGAAAATGGTTCAGGTCACTGAATGCTAATTTCACTTACTGGAAAAGGTCAACAGACAATGCGATTTTCTCACAAAACGTTCCGCCTTCAACTGGCGCTTCTCAATTGCTAACCAATGCCATCTCACTTTCTTCCAATGGATTGCAGTTGGGAATTAACATACCGGTTTACTACAGCAAAGATTTTACCTGGGATTTCACCGCCAACTTCGGTAAGCAAAAATCAACTATCGATAACGTATCGGGTGGAGATATACCGCTTACTACCGCTGCAGGAAGCTCAGGATTGATTTTGAAATCTGGCGCACCAATCGGACAAATCTATGGCTACAAGGCCTTAACTAGCATCGATCAAACCAGGGCCGATGGAACACCTTTCATTCCTGCTGCCGATAAAACCAACTACGAAATTGTGGATGGCAGAGTTGTAAATAAACTTACGAAAGCCATCTTCTTTTCGGATGAAGCAACAGCTTTTGGAGATCCTAATCCTAAGTTAACTTCATCTTATATCAATAGCTTTACCTATAAAGGAGCCTTTAGCTTTGGCTTCCAGTTCGATTGGGTATATGGATCTCATTTATACAATCAAACAAATGAGTGGATGTACCGCGATGGTATCAGTAGCGACTTCACCAAGCCTGTAACCATTAACGGACAAACCGGTGCCTATACCGCGTATTATGCAAGTGCCTATTATGCACTTGGAAATACAGCCAGAGGAGTAGGTAATAATACCACTAAAGACTATTTCTATTCCGATGCTTCTTTTGTAAGGTTGAGAAACGTTTCTCTTGGTGTAGATTTTGCTAAGTTATTTGATATGAAATGGGCTAAAAAATGTCAACTTGTTCTTAGCGGAAGAAATCTATTAACTTTTACCAAGTACAAAGGATTGGATCCTGAAATTAGCTCAGGCTCTTCTAACTCGGCTTTTGATAGAGGTATAGACAATAGTACTATCCCTAATTTAAAAGCGTATCAAGTAACCCTAAATCTTGGTTTCTAACATCCTAAATTACTAAGCATGAAAAAGAACACAATTTTTACAATACAAAAAGGACTGTTAAGATCCACCGTTAGCACGTTTGCACTTACCGCATTATTAGGTTTGCAAGCTTGTAAAAAAGACCTGGAGGTTAACAATCCCAATTCTCCAACAGTAGGGGGTAATGTTACTAATGAAAGTGGCATAGCTGCCTATGCAAAAGGTACCGTTTATTGGAACGGATTTAATTATGGTAATGGCTGGTTGGGAGATAGTTATTTTTCCCTACCCTGGGGTTATATTGAATTAATGGGGGATGTTGTTGGAGGTGGTCAGGGCTCTAACAACCAAACAACAACGATGGGGGTTCCCGATCGTTTTCAAGCAGATCCAGCAGATGCCACTACTGTTTTTACTAATCCTTCTCCTCAGGTAAGTATTATCCGCTCCTTCAATACACAGGCTGCAAGCTCGAATGCGAATAATGCCCTGATTTATCAGTGGACGAGTAATTACGCACTGATAAATGCCGCTAATTTAATAGTTGAAAACCTAGGAAATGTTTCAGGACTATCTGTTGACAAAGCAAATACCATTAAAGCCTGGGCAGCTTGGTGGAAGGGATACGCTTATTCACAAATCGGATCTTTATATTATGCAGGCTTAATTATCGACAAATCGAATACGGTTGTAAACACCTATGTAGATAAAAATGCCATCATTGCTGAATCTAACCGTAACCTCAGCGCTGCAGCTACATTGCTCAATGGAATAAGCAATCAGGGTGATTATGCTGCTATGATTGCACAGTTGATCCCTAAGCAAAACCAAGTAGGATTAGGTATGCCCCCTACTTCAGCTCAATGGGTACGCATCATTAATACCATGTTGGCCAGGAATATTGTTTTGAATAAGCTGGCTCCTTTTGTTAATGGTAGTTTAACTGCAAGTATATCAAAGTCTAGCACCACAGCCATGACGAATGCAGACTGGCAGTCTGTTATTACTTTATGTAATAATGGAATTCGTTCGGGTGATTACGTGTTCACCGGTCGTTCTTCCGCTGCTAATTCTTTCTTTTCTGCAAGTGGTGGTACTGTGGCTTCTTTAGCGGCAATTAGCAACCAAAACTCAACCTATAAAGTGAGTGAGCGCCTTGTTCAACAATTTAAATCGAATGATAAGCGACTTGCAAACTTTAGTACAACTAACGGTACTTTCTTTGGCGACGCCAATACTAACAGTACACGATACACTTTAGTAGATGGTGTAACTGCTGGTTTGTCGGGTATCCCTATATTTGGTTCACGCCAGGCGGGAGGTATCGAAATTTACCTTTCACCCACCTATGAAGAAAATACACTGATGCTGGCTGAAGCAAATATTCGTTTAGGAAATGTACCTGTTGCGCTTACACAAATAGATGCAGTAAGAAGTGCACAGGGATCGGGTGTAAGTACTTTAACAGGGTTGCCTTTAACAGCTGCACAAGCTATGACGGAACTTACGATGGAACGTTTGGCTGCATTGGCTTTTAGAGGTTTATCATACTATGATTTGAGAAGATGGGGCTGGACCTATTCCATTGCCAATGGTGGTGGTCGTTATGGATGTAATGTTATCTTCCGTAATACACTCTATACCAATGCCACATTTAATTATAACTATATGGATTATTGGGATGTACCTGCAGATGAGCTTGTAAAAAATCCTCCTGCTGCTTCGAGTGCAGTGGTTAAGAACCCCAATTATTAAATGTTTTCTCATAGTTTCTCTTGTTTAATTTTTAAGTACGCGAGCCCCATTCCTGGGGCTCGCCTTATTTCGTAACTTTAATAAAAACAATTATGTATAAGGTAAGTATCATTTGTTTGTTTGTATTTAGTCTTTTGAATAACAATACATATGCTCAAGCCTCCAACACAGGGTTACTAGTTGGCAAATGGGATCAACAAATGGTTATTACCGATATGAATGGAAGACCCTTTAAATCTTCTTATGATGATGTAAAAGGAAGCCCCTATTTAAGGGACAGTTTCAATATTGGTACAATCCTTCTTAGTAATGGAACAAAAATTAATCATATACTGTTGCGTGTAGACCTCTGTAACCAATCTGTTCAGTTTAAAGCACAAGATGGTCAACAACTATACGTTGGCGCGTCTGAAGTGATTGAAGTAAATTATGAGGACGTATTTGCCGAAAATGCCTCTGTAAAACTCAGAACGCATTTTCCGCCTGTAGATTTTCATAAAGCAAATGAGTTTTTTGAAGTGCTATCAGAAGGTTCAATAACTTTATTAAAGTCTACAACAAAACGAATAGATATTCAAAAGCACGGGTTAAGCGGAGAAATTTCAAAAGAGTTTATTACCTATATAGATTACTATGTCCTGAAAGAAGCAAAAATGATCCGATTAAAACACGATAAAGATTTTATTCGTGGTATTTTTTCAGACAAAACAGAAAAAATGGAAGCTTACCTCCACAATTACAAGAAAATAATAAGGCAGGAGGCAGATTTAATAAATATATTTAATTATTATAATATGTAATTGGCTAAAATGCCTTCAAAAATGAATAAAACCTTAAAAAATCATTAAAATTAATGAATTGTTAAGGTTTGTCAACAGCTATTTGGTTATTTAGGTGGTCAAAAAGCCTGATAAAAGGCTTTTATACCTAAAATTAACAACATGAGAAAAAA
>JAIEQT010000209.1 GCA_019747455.1 Chitinophagaceae bacterium
GGCGTAAATAATGTTGGCATTATTGGGGTCGAAGGAAACCGCACGGCGCCTGTATTTTCATCTTTATATAAAACCTGTTCCCATGTTTTACCGCCATCAATACTGCGATATACACCTCGTTCTTTATTAGGACCATAAGGGTGGCCCAGCACGGCAACAAAAATTCTGTTTTCATTATTTGGGTCGATGATGATGCCGCCAATTTGTTGTCCATCGCGTAAACCCATATTGCTCCAGGTTTTACCCGCATCGGTAGATTTATAAACACCATCACCGATAGAGAGGTCGGGGCGTTGAATACCTTCTCCGCAAGCGGCCCAAACCACATTTGGATTCGATTCGCTAACAGCAACATCGCCCACAGAGCCGGTAGGCATGGCATCGAAAATAGGATTCCAGGTGCGGCCATAATCGGTACTCTTCAATACGCCGCCATTGTTTACACCGATGTAAAATACATTGGGTTGCGATGGTACACCACAAGCGCCAACGGTGCGGCCGCCACGGTGTGGGCCAATATTTCGCCATTGCATGGCGCTGAAGTATTGTGAGGGATAAGACTGAGAGAGGCAGAAGGAAAAAGGTGTAAGCAGTAAGCTTAGAAAACAGATTGAAGATTTCAGATTGAAGATTGCAGACTGAAGATTTAAATTTATTCGCATACCTACTAATTTATAGAAAGGTATCGAAAATTATATTGCTACAACACGGCAAGTACTTTATTTCGTGCAATTAAACAAGCACCTAGTATACCTGCTTTTTCTCCCAACCTCGATAGTTTTAATTGGGTATCGGTGTTTACCAAGCTCAGTGAATATTTGTTGATGGCGCTGCGGGCAGGAAGGCGTAAATAATCGCCGGTTTCAGAAAGGGTTCCTCCTAAAATAATTAGTTCGGGGTTGAATACATTTATAAGTACAGCGAGGCCTCTACCAATATTTTCACCAACTTCTGCCAAGAGTTCTATACAGAGTACATCTTCCTGATTTGCTGCTTGAATAATATCGGTGAGGGTTATATCTTCTACATTTTTATTTTTTTTTATCAGGCTGGAACTATAGCCCTGTTTGATTTTTTCTTTGAAATTGCGAATCAAAGAAGAGCCGGAGGCCTCTGTTTCTAGGCATCCTTTTTTACCACAGTGACAAATGATCTCGTTGTTGAAGAAAGGTATATGTCCGAACTCACCACTAAAACCCGATTTACCGTAGTATACTTTTCCATCTACTAAAATGCCTAAACCAATACCATAGTCTACGTTTACAAATAATACATTTTTTTCGGTGCTTATTTCTCCGCAACAAAACTCACCGAAAGCCATAGCGCGAGAATCATTTTCTAAATAGGTACGAATGCCAATTGCTTTTTGAATAATGGCAGAAAGGGGTTCTTCCTGAAAATGGAAAAAACTAAAGCTATAGCCTGTTGTGTTATTAATTCTACCGGAAAGATTGATACCGATGCTTAGGATCTTTTCTTTTTTAACCGGCAAATCGCTGATAAAGGATTTGATGATAGTAATTAGCTGCTTTAGTGATTCCGGGGTGTTTTCCAGTTTAAAGGGGATGCGGTTTTTTTGGGTGCCAAGATGTTTTTTAAAATCGAGTAAGCCAATATTGATATAATATTTCTTCACGTCGACCCCTAAAAAAAAGCAGGCATCGGATACAAGTCCATACATACTGGCTTTTCTTCCGCCGGTAGAGTCAACTTTTCCGTAATCTTTAATAAGTCCGTCTTCGATCAGTTCATTTACCAAACTGGTTGTTTTGGGAACACTGATATTCAATTCTTTGCTGATTTCTGTAATAGAGGCACTGTCTACCGTATCTAGTAATCTGAATATCAGCTTTTTAAGTGCTTTATTTTTGAGTGCTACGCCCGAGTTGCTCTCCTCGTTAAACACTTCAAACAACTGGTGTGCTTTTTTCATTGAGTAAATCTACTTCCTTTAAAAAAAACAGCGAAAAATGAAACTAAATAAAAAAATTTAAAAAGATTGTTGTTTTTTATAAAAAAATTAAGATATTGGGGACGATTAGGTTAATTCCTTTATAAACTTTATCGGTTTATGCAACCCACTACGAACGCTGCCATAGCTACACATACCATTGCTACGTATGCCTCTTTATATCAAAAGGAGCTGGTAGATCAGATCCTTCCTTTTTGGCTCAAACATAGTTTGGATAAGGAACATGGCGGTTTTTTTACCTGTTTGGATGCCACCGGAAAAGTATACGATACCGATAAATTTATGTGGCTACAAGGCAGGCAGGTTTGGTGCTTTAGCTATATGTATCAGTATGTAAACCAAAACCCGGAATGGTTGCAAATGGCTTTGAATGGTGCTGCATTCATGCAAAAGCATGGCAGAGACGCAGCCGGCAATTGGTATTTTTCAACAACGGCAGCGGGCAAACCCTTGGTTCAGCCCTATAATATTTTTAGTGATTGTTTTGCTACAATGGCTTTTGCGGCACTTGATAGGGTACAACCTTCGGATGTATATAAGCAAATAGCACTCGATACATTCAATAATATTATTGCCCGCAGAAAGAATACAAAAGGTAATTACAACAAAGCATACCCGGGTACCAGACCACTTAAGAATTTTAGTTTGCCCATGATCTTATGTAATCTTTCTTTAGAGTTAGAACATATCATCGGAGCTGAAAAAGTAGACGCATTTATTCCGGAAATTATTCATGAAGTAATGGAAGTGTTTTACCAACCACAGTTAGGATTGGTATTGGAAAATGTGTATGAAGATGGTTCTTTCTCTGACAGTTTTGAAGGTCGTTTAATAAATCCCGGTCACACCATTGAGGCTATGTGGTTTATCATGGATTTAGCGAAGCGAAAAAATGATACAGCACTTATTCAAAAAGCGGTAACCATTATGCTCGATACACTGGCGTATGGATGGGATGATGAATACGATGGTATTTTTTATTTCAAAGATGTAAAAGGGTATCCGCCACAACAATTAGAATGGGATCAAAAACTATGGTGGGTACACGTAGAAGCTTTGGTAGCGCTGGCTAAAGGCTATGCATTAACCGGTGATGAAAACTGTGCTGCGTGGTTTGAAAAAGTACATGCCTATACTTGGAGCCATTTTCGCGATACAGAAAACGGTGGTGAATGGTATGGTTATTTGAACAGAAGAGGGGAGGTATTGCTGCCATTAAAAGGCGGTAAGTGGAAAGGTTGTTTTCATATTCCCCGCTCACTATACCAGGTTTGGAAAACTTTAGAAAACATGCAAACTATTTAACGATATGCGCTTGCGATATGCTTATATGTTCATGATCTGCTGTTTTATAAGTATCTCTTATATACATGCACAGCAAACGATCCGAACCGATGTTTTAGTTATAGGCGGCGGTGCGAGTGGTATATCAGCAGGCTTACAAAGCGCCAGATTAGGGGTCCCTACAATAATTGCAGAATCTACACCATGGTTAGGCGGTATGATTACATCTGCCGGTGTAGCGGCTTTTGATGGTAATCATAATTTGCCATCGGGTATATGGGCAGAGTTTAGAGAAAACCTATATAAAGTATATAGAGGGCCTGCTAAAGTAGCTACCGGTTGGGTAAGCATGACACAGTTCGAACCACATATCGGCGATAGTATTTTTAAAGCGATGGCCGCTAAAGAGAAAAAGCTAAAAGTATTATTCAAGCATCATTTTGTAAAAATTCTTAAAGAAAAAAATCGGGTTATAGGTGCTGTGTTTACAACGGCATCAAATAAGCAAATTAATATTCTGGCAAAACAAACCATCGACGCAACCGAATTAGGCGATGCTATTGCTAAAGCTGGCGTAGCATACGATCTAGGAATGGAAGCAGGATCTGTTACAGGCGAAAATGTGGGTGTTGAAAAATCAAATGATATTATTCAGGATATCACGTATACCGCCATCGTAAAAGATTATGGGGTTGGTAAAGATTGTACGATTGCTAAGCCCGTTAACTATGACCCTCGTGAGTTTGATGGTGCATGCACCGATTATTACTTTGATAAAAGCAGGTTGAAGCCCAATGTAGATGCCAAAAAAATGCTTGATTATGGTCGATTACCTCATAATAAATTCATGTTGAATTGGCCGGGTTATGGGAACGATATTTATTTGAACATCGTTGAGTTAACAGATGAAGAACGTGAGCGTGCATTAGTAAAGGCCAAACAGCAAACCTATCGATTCATTTATTTTATACAACACGAACTTGGTTTTAAACATATTGGAATTGCTGATGATGAGTATCCTACGGCAGACCGTCTTCCGCTCATTCCGTATCATCGCGAAGCCAGAAGAATACAAGGTATTGTTCGTTTTACTGTTAACGCAATCGCAAAACCTTTTGAAGGAGACCCGCTATACAGAACCGGTATTTCAGTAGGTGATTATCCGATAGATCACCATCATCGTAAAAACCCCGAAGCACCGCAGCATTTACATTTTTATCCTGTTCCTTCTTTTAATGTACCCTTAGGTTCCCTGATACCTAAATCTGTAGAAGGGATTATTGCAGCAGAAAAATGTATTAGTGTTTCGAATATTGTGAATGGAACGACGCGTTTACAACCATCCGTGTTATTGATCGGACAGGCAGCGGGAACCCTTGCGGCACTTAGTGTTCAGTCAAATACAGAAGCGAGAAATATTCCTGTTCGGAAGGTGCAAACAACCCTGCTGAATAGCAAAGCCTATATTATGCCTTATATCGATGTGCCGGTTTCACATCCTCATTTTGCAGCGATACAGCGTATTGGTGCCACCGGCATTTTAAAAGGAACAGGTATTCCTAAAAACTGGGCTAACCAAACTTGGTTTTATCCCGATTCATTAGTGAATAATGCGGCACTTAAAAAAGATATGGCTGCTTTTACGAATACAAATAATATTAAAGAGCAAGGATACCTAACACAAGGCGAAGTAATAGCATTGCTTTCCGCATATGCTAATAAACAAAAGATAGAAGCTATTTGGAAAAGTTATGGATGGGAAGTTATTTCAGAAGAAGCGCCGATCACTCGTTTACAGCTGGCAGTTTTAATAGATGCGATCATACATCCGTTTGAAACAAAACCGGTAAATCATCAAGGATTTTTTAAATCACCATACTAACAAAAACACAGGCTTATGAAAAAATTAATGCTCTTTTGCTGTACACTGCTATTGCTTGGTAGTACAGTTGCGCAATCTATAAGGGTTGTAGGAAGAGTTACCAGTGCTGCTACCGGAAACGGAGCAGAAGGTGTTACCGTTACGGTAAAAGGCTCCAAAACAGGCGCCACTACTGGTAGCAACGGAGAATATGTTATTAACGCTGCCAAAGATGCGGTATTGGTATTTTCCGGAATTGGGTTTACTACACAGGAACAGAAAGTAACAGACAACCTGTTAAATATCTCCCTAAAATCAACAACAGGTGATTTAGGAGAGGTAGTAGTGGTGGGTTATGGCTCACAAAAAAAAGCGAGCCTAACGGGCGCTTTGGTAACGCTCGGTAATACGGCCTTAAACCGCAGGCAAGTATCTAGTACAAGTCAGGCGTTGCAGGGCTTGGCGCCGGGTGTAACGGTACAACAACAATCCGGTAAGCCGGGTGCAGATGGTGCCAGCATCGTAATTCGCGGACAAGGCTCTATATCCGGTTCTAATGCTCCATTAATTATTGTGGACGGGTTAGCAGTAGGTTCTTTAGATCTTATTGATCCGAACGCAATCGAAAGTATCACTTTATTAAAAGATGCAGCCTCTACTGCTATTTATGGTAACCGTGCCAGTGCCGGTGTGATTTTAGTAAAAACAAAAAGAGCAGTTGGTAATGCCATGAAGCTGAGTTACAATGGTTTTGTATCTAAACAACAAGCTACTGCTATTCCAAAACGGGTAAGTGGTATCGATCACATGCGCTTGAGTAATGTGGCAGAACAAAATCGTACAGGTAATCCGGCAGCTACTATCTTCCCACAAACACTTATTGATAAGTATGCAACCACAGCTGCTAATAATTTAGATGTGATTGATACGGATTGATTGAATGAAATACTTACGAATAGTGGGTTGATGCAAAACCATAATGTGCAATTAAATGCGGGTGGTGAAAAAATGAATTTATTTGGTTCATTCACTTATTTAAATCAACAAGGACTTATTCAAAATTCTGCTTTTCAGAAATATGATTTGCGATTGAATCCGGAGTTTAAAGTAAGTGATAAATTGAAATTAATTGGTGTTTTAGCATATACGAATACGATCACTACTAATCCCTCTACAGGTTCTGCTGAGTTTATCATTCGTCAGGCTATTGGCTTACCGGCTATTGGTGGCGGTAAGTTTGGTCCCGGTATGTATGGTAATGCAGGTCAATCAAATAACAGAAACCCTATTGCTATGGCCGAAGCTACCGGTAACTCCGTTTCAAAAGGAAATACTTTGTTAACTCGCTTTGGCTTTAACTTACGCCCTATTGATGGTTTAGAAGTAGAAGGATATTGGGGCCGACAAACAACGAATCCTACTACTAAAACCTGGGTAACAAATGCAGATATCTATACGCCTAATTTAACCACCAGTTCCTATACATTAGTAGGTACATGGCCGGGCACTACATCCTTATCAGAGTCTTATACCAATAATGTGTATACCACTTATTTAGGACAAGCAACCTATACCAAGCGTTTTGGTGCACATACTGTGAAAGCCCTGGTAGGCGGACAGTCTGAGTTATTCACTAACTATTTCTTTGGTGCTTCTAGGCAAGGTTTTGTAAATCCTAATCAACCTTATTTGAATTTAGGATCGGGAACAAGGGATAATAATGCAGGTGCATCTGAACTGGCACTAGCCGGCTTCTTCGCCCGTATTAATTATAGTTATGATGATAAGTATTTTGTTGAACTGAACGGAAGAAGAGATGGAACGTCTCGTTTCTCTCAAGCAAGAAATAAACAGTGGGGCAATTTTGGTGCTGTATCTGCCGGTTGGATCTTTACCAAAGAAAATTTCTTGAAAACTATTTTACCTTATGTAAGTTATGGTAAACTTCGCGCATCGATCGGAGGTAATGGTAACCAAAATATAGGTAATAACTATGCTTATGATGCCTTCTATTCGCAATCTAATTATAGTAACCCTATTAATGGTACGAATGCTTACTTCGGCGGTACTACTAACTTAGGCTTAGCCTTATTGCAGTTTGCAAATCCGGAATTGAGTTGGGAAACCTCTAAACAATGGAATATTGGTTTAGATGTACAAGTGTTTAAACACTTTACGGTATCGGCCGACTATTATGTAAAAACATTGAAAAATATGTTATTGCAAAGAACGCTTCCACAATCTGCCGGAGGTTTAACCAATCCTTTTGTTAATGCGGGTAATATGGAAAATAAAGGATGGGAGCTTAGCGTGAATTATAAAAATCAATTTGGCAAATTGGGTGTAGATGTTACCGGAATGATCTCTGATGTAAAAAATAAAGTGTTGAACCTGGTGGAAGGTACACCGTTTATTGGAGATGGTATTCGCACAGCACCCGGTGAAGCATTAGGTTCTTATTTTGGTTATGTAAGTGCCGGTTATTTTTCTGATTCAAATGATGTAAAGAATTCTCCTGTACAATTTGGTCAGGCTTGGAATGCTAGTCCAACAGTGGGCTCTAAACCCGGTGATGTGAAATATGCCGATACTAATGGAGATGGGAAAATTGATGCGAATGATCGCGTATTCATTGGCAATTCATTTCCCCGTTATGAGTACAGCATCAACATAAATCTTACCTATGGCAATTGGGATATGAATATATTCGGACAAGGTGTAGGACAGCGCAATAACTACCTAAGTGGTACCGGAGCGGTTCCTTTTAATAGTGCCGATTTTGCGGCTTCTTTATTAGATATTCATAAAGATTACTGGAGGCCTGATAATCAAAATGCAACCTTCCCTCGTTTATTACCTTCGGGCTCCGGCGGTAACAACTTCTTATTAGCATCTCAATGGATCAGAAGTGCGGCTTATTTCAGAATTAAAAATATAAGTGTAGGGTATACGGTTCCTAAGCAATGGTTAAATAAAGCAAAAATTAGTAATATTAGAATTTATGTGAGCGCTTCTAATCTGCTAACGCTTTCAAAAGCTTGGAAAGGATTCGATCCTGAAATCAACAGTGCTAACGCAGAATTCTATCCGCTAATGCGCACCTATACCGCAGGTGTAAACGTAACTTTTTAACTGAACCAGTAAAAAAATAATTATGAAAAAATATACAATAATACTGCTTTCATCAGCTGCGTTAGCGCTCGGAGCTTGTCAGAAGTTTCTTGATCGCAAACCGCTTGATGCTTCTTCTTCATCAACTTTTTTAAGTAATCAGGCTGAAATGGAACAGGGGTTAATTGGTGTATACGCAGCAGGTATGTGGAGTATAGCCAATAACACGCCTATGCATTATGCTATTGAATCGAGCACCGATCTGGCTTTGCGACGTCCCGGAAATGCAGATGATCAAATTGCTTTAGGAGATGCCGGTTTTTTATTTAATAATAGTTTGCCAATCAGTGCCTGGAATGCTGCTTATCGTTTAGTTCAGCGAGCTAACCAACAAATTGTTGGTATGGAAAATGGAAAGGCTGCTGTTAATGCAGCTGTTTATAATCGTATCAAAGCAGAAGCATTGGTACTTCGTGCCTGGGGGTATTATCATTTAATGGGTTGGTTTGGAGATGTTCCCTATTACCGGGCAATGCCAGGCGTAACGGAGGTACTTGGGGCCTCACGCACACCCGTAGCTACCATTGCTGCAGATATGTACAAAGATTTAGATGAAGCAGCGGCAGCGTTTGATGCTGCGGGAACACCCGCAGTGCAAACACTAGGTCGTGTAAATAAAGGTGTAGCGTTAGGATTAAAAGCAAAAATCGCTATGCTTATTAAAGATTATAGAACTGCTGCCACTGCATCAAAAGCTATTATTGATGGTGGACAGTATGCATTGAATCCAAGCTTTCCGGCATTGTTTAATTCACCCGGACAAACAGCAAATGCAGGTAAAGAAATTATGTTTATTCAAATGTATCCTACCGATGTAAATGAGCCTCAAAACTGGATGACAGTTATCGGTGTTCCTCGACAAGTTACTAACTCTCAATCAAGTCATTTTCCTTCTCAACAATTAGTAGATCAATTTGAGGATAGACTTGGGAATAGAATTGATGCATCATTAACCTATGATCCTGCCAATCCAAGATTGAATAGAGATAGAAGATTGTTTTGGACCCTATATATGCCTGGCGATACAATGGTACATTATGCTTCTAAAACAGCCATTCTTCCATATAATAATTTAAGAGAGCGTACCGTGTTTAATATCTACTCTAATATCCGCCGCAAGTTTAACTGGAATACCGGTGCCTGGGATAATGTTACCGGTAATAATGATTGGATTGGGGCACAAGCGGCAGGTATTCAATGGCAGGTTAGTGCTACAGGCTCTATTGGTGGTGTAGGCTATGTTTGGAATAAATATAATGATACTACACAGTATACTTTTGAGTCGAAAGTAGGATTCATTCTCATGCGTTATGCAGATATCTTATTAACCTATGCCGAAGCGAAAATTGAATTAAATGAAATTGATGGAACTGTTACAGGTGCTATTAATGCGGTAAGAGCGAGAGCCGGACAGCCTGCTACTTTACTAGGTTCTCAAACGGCTTTGCGCACACTTTTGAGAAGAGAACGCGCGGTTGAATTAGCCGGTGAAGGACATCGTTTATTTGATTTGCGCCGATGGGATATTTATAGCAAAGCCAATAGTTTTAATGTTGTGGGTGCCGCATTAGATCCTGCCGTACCTCCCGCTATCCCAACTTTTGATGCAGATAATATCCCGGATTATAGTGCTAGTATTAATCAGAGAATTAGATTCAGGGCACAAATAAGAACAAATACAAATGTTAAATATAAGCTATGGCCTATTCCTCAATCGGAAATAGATAATAACCCTAAGCTTACACAAAATACTGGCTGGTAACAAAGGATTGTGGTTTTCTTGGATTGTTTATTTTAAGCGTAGAAAGCAGGCCCGTGTGTAAACATTGTGGTCTGCTTTTTTAATTTGTTTTATGAAAGAAAGATTTCTTCAACTAGATGCTTTACGTGGCTATGCCATTTTTACAATGATATTATCAGGCAGTATAGCGTATGGTCCGGTATTACCCGGTTGGATGTTTCATGCGCAAGTACCACCTCCAACACATCAATTTAATCCGCTATTACCGGGTATTACATGGGTAGATTTGGTATTTCCTTTTTTTCTTTTTTGTATGGGTGCCGCTATTCCATTGGCGATGCAAAAAGCAATGGTTGAAAATAAATCTTGGCCTGTTGTGTTAACCGCTGCAAGAAGGTACTTGTTATTAGCAGGCTTCGCCATTTTTTTAGAACACATGAAAGCAGGGCATATTAGTGCAGGCCCAACAACAGCAACTTATTTATTTTCTATACTTGGTTTTTTTATTTTGTTTTTTTCTTTTGGAAAATTCACGGGCTTTGTTTCATCTAAAACGGAGAAAATAATCAATTGGTCTTCCATGAGTATTGGGATACTAATATTGGCATTTGCTCCATTGAATAAAGGAGAAGGGTTTATGCTGAACAAGTCGGATATTATTATTTTGGTATTGGCTAATATGGCTTTATTTGGCACATTGGCTTGGTGGTTCACCCGCAATAATTCCTTGTTGCGTTTGGGTTTGTTACCTTTTGTTGCGGCTATTTTTTTAGGATCTAAAGTGGGCGGCAGTTGGAATGAATGGTTGTATAACCTTACACCTTCAGCGGCGTTGTATAAATTCTATTTTTTAAAGTATTTGTTTATCATTATTCCCGGAACTTTTGCGGGCGAATGGTTTTTGAAGGAAAAAGATTTTAATAGTACGGCTATCAAACATAGTAAACAATTTTTACTTGTATCGGGACTTTTGTTTGCACTGATCATTGCAAATCTTTACGGTTTATATACCCGGATGCTTTTATGGAATGTAGGAATAACTATTATTTTATTAGTTATAGTTAAAAATCTGATAGATAAAAGCGACCTGCCTAATAAAGCACTGGTCAAGTATTTTTTTAACGCCGGCACTTATTGCTTGCTGCTTGGCTTAACATTAGAAGCATGTGAAGGGGGAATTAAAAAAGATTTTTCTACCTATAGTTATTACTTTGTAACGAGTGGACTAGCTTTTTTTGCATTTTTCCCCATAGCGGCATTATCTACCATTCCGATCGGTAAAAATATCCATCAGTTTTTCATATATATTGGTCGTAATCCAATGATGGCTTACGTTTCAGGGGGTTTACTGATATTGCCTTTATTGCATATAACCGGTTTATATCCTTTATGGAATAGCATGAATACAAATGTAGTTAGCGCTTTTTTAAAAGGCTTTTTGTATACGTTGGTTGTTTGTGGTATTACGATTCCTTTTACAAAGAAGGGGATTGTGTGGAGGAGTTAGGATGAGTGGTGATCTCCAAATAGCGGTAAAGCATCGTGCATTTATTTCGCTTTGTTAGATGAAAGAATTTTCTTTTTTGCATCTTCCCATTTAGTTGCTCTTGATTTATCTTTTAGAAATTCACTTCTTCTCTTATCTAATACTGGCACTAATCTTTCATTTTCAAAAGGATCATAGCTTTGTTCAATAGTATCTTCAAATATTGTATAGATTGCTTTCACTTTTTTGTCATCGGCAGTTTTTATATAGTCATAAATTTTTTGCCTAATTAAGGTTGTGGTCATAGAAGTTACTTTGAATAAAGATATTGAAAAAAGACTCGTATTTCCCTCGATTTTTAAGCTTGGTTAAAAGATCTTCTTTAGTATATATTGAACTTGAATTGTTCATTTACTTTGAGTGATCAAGCCGTATTTTGAGTTGTGATAGCGAGAACGAAGCACAATAATTGAGGGTTGTAAGTGTACAGGTAATTGAAAAGAAGTCTGATGGACCCACTTTTGTAGAAAGCGATTTGTAGTTCCTCTGATTCGAATGAAGTAACATCTTTCTTGTAAAATGGGAACAATAGTATCTAATCCAACTATTTAACCTTTAAGCTTGGGTGACCCAGTGAGGAAAACAGGAGAAAGAGATGGTGTGGAAGCTGTAAGTCACCAGTGATTTTAAAGTATGAGCATTTGTGCTGTAATTAACATCACTAGTATTAGCTATTATGCTGTTTAGTACAAAGCTTTTTCTCACTTTACTTATTTTTGAATTGTAAAATAAATCTAATTCTCAATGCTTGCAATCCTTATTAAAAGGCGTATAGTAACCCCATTGAAATAGCTTTAATCACCATGGAGTGACGCGTACGTACTTCGAGTTTTAAAAAAACTGATTCTTGGCACTTTTTTACTACCCCTTCTGATACATTCATTTGTGTTGCAATTTCAGGATAGGTTAGCTCTGTCGCTGCGTATTGAATATATTCAAGCTCATTATGTGTTAATGAAAAATCGGCAATAAAGCCATATTTCTTCCAATTTTTCTTTTCATTGTTTAGTTTTACCTTGTGATTACCAAAGTAAAATCCATTTGTATTTACTTTGGTAAAAATAGAAATTAAATCCTTCAGCAGAGCTTCTCCTTTGCATATATATGCATTTACGCCAATGTTAAAAGCATTAGCGATAGAGCTTTTATCCTTAATAACTGATAGTATGATATTTTTTTGACTGGGGTTTAATTGTTTGATTTGCTTTACTGCCTCAGTACCTGACATTAGAGGCATACTTAAATCAATAATAAGAATATTAGGTTTTACGATCAAGTTTTTGTATTTATCAACAAGCTCTTGACCATCACTAGCTTTTAAAATAAATTTAAAGTCACCTGAGTCTTCTAACATCTTTACAAGCTCTTTGCGAAAAAGAATATGATCTTCTGCAATTCCTAGCTGTATCATTTTTGGTTTTTTTGAGCGCGTATTATATGTATTTAATTTGATAAAGTCAACTGCGAAATTTCGCAGTTTTGAAGAAAAAAATAGCTTCCAAGAATTAATTCGTTATTAAAAAGGGGTAATCTCCCCATTTTTAAATAAAATGTTATCAGAAATTCGAAGTGAAATTTTTGACAAAGATTATTGTTTAGCTAAACACCGGGAATGTACTCCTTAATGAACCCGCCAACTGCCGGCCGCAGTAAATAAAAAAGGACGATGGTAGTAACGAAACTACTTCGGGCAAGCTAACAACCGAGTACAAAATACAAAACTGGAGCCATGCAGTATAAGCATGCAAAAAACCACTGAACAATCACCCCATAGTGTTAGAAAGGGGAGAATTAAAAAAAATCAAAAAAGATGGAAAATTACAATTTGAATTCGGATGGGTTAACAGAATTAAATTTTACTGAAACCATCGATATAACAGGTGGTGATACAGGTTACTACGGGAAAGGACCCGATTTGCAACTTATGGTGGAAAGAGTAGGTACTGTTGCACATAACGTCGGCGATTTTTTCCGTGGTCTTTTTGGACTTTAAAAAATAAAAATATGAACAGAATTAACCTTGAATCAATCGGTTTAAAAGAAATGACATCACACGAAACTTTAATAGTTGACGGTGGTCACGATGGAGCAGCTTACCAAGCTGGCAAAGCGATAAATCACGTGATAATAGAACTCGGCAAAGTTGCTGCAGCAATATTAGGCGGTTTGTTGTAATTTGTTTAATGTACCCAGATGATTTTTCATCTGGGTATTCTCTATCTTTATTTTCTATGCTTGATTATTTAAAAGATCCAAAATTTGAAACTAACCCTGAAACAAACTTTTTTAGAAAAGTTTCGTCCGTTATAAAATTATATTTTATAACTTTTATTTTTACATGTCTATCGGTTGCGCTAATTACAATTATTGACTATTTGGTAGTAAAGGTATTACATCAAAATTCAATTTGGGATAAAATTCGAAATTCGAATACCAAGGTGAAAGTGATGTTTGGTCCATACTCATTTATCATTGTTGCTATATTAATACCCTTAATAGAGGAGCTAATTTTCAGGCTTCCAATGAATTTAAAGAAATGGAGTATTTCAATCGCAATTGCGATACTATATCTGAGATTTTCAGGCAATTTCATTACACACTTTTTCGACTTAAACAAAAGAGAAGACCTAATTAAAATATTAATATCAATCCTAATTTTCTTAACATTAATGGCAGTGCTATCCCAAAAGAAGCTAGATTTAATTAGGAGAAATCATTTTCATATTTTTTTTTATTTTATCGCAGTCTGCTTTGGCTTAATTCATATAATTAATTTTCGACCAATCAATTCTTCGCTCTTTTTTATATACCCTTTTTATGTTTTGCCACAATTTTTCATGGGTGTGTTTATTGGAACTGTTAGGGTTAGGTATGGTTTTATTTGGGGATGGACTCTTCACTGCTTAATAAATTCAACATCTTTTTTATTACCTTAAAGCTATGTCGAATTTTAGTAAGTGCTAACTCATAAGCATTATGATATACCGAACAGATTTAATAAACGAAACAACTATAGCCTATATTCCTAAATTAAAGGGTCGGAGTTACATTATTTATATATCTGCAATACTCTTTATAATCGCTAGCCTTATTAGCCTCAACTTTATAAATATAGATTTATATGTAAAAACCGCCGGAGTCACAAGACCAATAATTGAAAGAACTGAAGTTAAATCGGTTATATCAGGTATAATTGATTCAATCTTTTATAGAGAAGGAGGAAGTGTAGAAAAGGGAGATGTTATTCTTCGCATCAAAGACCCCTCAACTAATAGTAAAAGAAACGTAAATAATTTTGAAATATCACAGCGTGAATTATTTATTCATGATCTCAGTATATTAACTTCTATCAACGGTATTTCGACAACGACATTGGATACTTTGCGATCTCCACTTTACAAACAACAAGTATCAAGATTTATTCATAAAAAAACAGATCAGGAGGCTTCTCTAAAGAAGGCCACGAAAGAACTTGAGCTTAATACACCATTAGCTCGGGATAAAGTTATAAGTGTTAAGGAGTTCTTTGATATTCAAATTAATCTTGAAAAAATACAATCAGAGTATAAAGCATTCGTTCAAGAGCAATTAACTTCTTGGCAACAGGATTTATCTAAGTTCCGTTTGGAACTATCACAATTTAAACAACAAGATCAACAGATCAAAATCGATGCTGGATATTATGAGGTTAGGTCACCTTTGTCTGGTATAATTCAGGGGATAAATACCCGTTATTCTGGGGGATTATTGCAGGCCAATGAGGTGTTATGTAACATCTCTCCTGAAAATACTTTGATTGGAGAATGTTATGTTCAAACAAAAGATATAGGCCTTTTAAAAGTTGGACAGCCAGCCCGTTATCAATTTGAAGCTTTTAACTATACATATTTTGGTTTTTTATCTGGAAAAATTATAAACATTGATAATGATTATTCGTCATTAGATAACAAAGCCTTTTATAAAGTCCGGTGTAGTTTTGATAGTACTCAATTGTATTTAAAAAACGGATTTTCTGGTAAATTAAAAAAGGGACTTGGATTTCAGGCTAATTTTTTAGTAGCCAGGCGAAGCCTGTGGCAATTATTATTTGATAAAATGGATGATTGGTTGAACCCGAATGCTCCTCCAAAAACCGCATAAATATTCTATTGAAAAAGTCGATTAAAGTAAAACAACGCGATATCACAGATTGCGGGGCTGCCTGTTTAGCCTCTGTTTCAGCTCATTATAACCTTAGGATGCCTGTAAGTCGTATTCGTCAGTATGCTGGAACAGATAAAAGAGGCACTAATGTTCTTGGATTGATTGAGGCCTCTGAAAGACTTGGGTTTCAGGCAAAGGGAGCTAAGGGGCCTATTGAAAGTCTTGCTAAAATACCACTTCCTGCTATTGCTCACTTGGTTCTCAAAAGTCAATTCCATCATTTTGTGGTCATATATAAGGTTACAAAAAAATATGTAACTATTATGGATCCCGGGGATGGGGGTATACATAAAAAGAAAATTGTCGATTTTATTAAAGAATGGAGCGGGGTGATTGTACTTCTTCTCCCAGAGGAGACATTTACACCACGAAATGAGAAAATTTCTCATTCTATAAGGTTTTGGCGGTTAATAAAACCTCATGCCGGTATAATGATACAGGCATTATTTGGTGCTATTATTTATACTGTTTTGGGACTATCATCTTCTATTTACATGCAAAAGATAGTTGATTTTGTATTGGTGGATGGCAATATTCGCCTCTTGAACCTGTTGAGTATTGGAATGATTATAATTTTACTTTTACAGATATTCATTGGAACATTTAAAAGTATCCTTGGATTACAAACAGGTCAACATATTGATGCCAAACTGATACTTGGATATTACAAGCATTTATTGAAATTGCCGCAACGTTTTTTTGATACTATGCGCGTGGGCGAAATCGTTAGCCGTGTGAATGATGCAGTTAAGATTCGAGTGTTTATCAATGACGTAGCTCTAAATATTATTGTAAATATTCTTATTGTAAGCTTTTCTATTGGGTTGATGTTTTTATATTATTGGAAGCTAGCATTAATCATGTTGACCATTATTCCAGTCTATCTTATTCTTTACTGGATAAACAACCGTGTAAACAAAAAGTGGCAACGTACTTTAATGGAAAACAGTGCTGAAC
This sequence comes from Chitinophagaceae bacterium, assembly GCA_019747455.1. Classification (GTDB taxonomy): domain Bacteria; phylum Bacteroidota; class Bacteroidia; order Chitinophagales; family Chitinophagaceae; genus Sediminibacterium. The sequence goes on from JAIEQT010000209.1 coordinate 16,736, forward strand.
TAGAAACAGAATTAGTAGAAAGCCTCAATGCGGCTGGTACGATAAAACGCTTTGGGCTGGAGGAATATGCGAATATAAAAACCGAAAATAGATTCATTTTATTATTACAGTCAATCTATAAAAGTAGTATAAAGGGGTTATATATAGCCAACACCTCGGATTTCGTGCCCCGTCTTTTTACTATTATCATATTATGGGCAGGAAGTTATTTTGTTATAAGTAGAGAATTAACTCCCGGAGAATTATTGTCTTTCTATGCCTTAGTGGGATATTTTACTGGCCCTGCGGGTTCTTTGTTGGGCGCAAATAAAAGTATTCAGGATGCGCTGATTGCAGCAGATCGTTTATTTGAAATCATTGACTTGGAAACAGAAGCCACAAATGAGAACAAGATTGAGCTTACTCCAGAACTGATAGAAAATATTGTCTTCCATAATGTTCATTTCAGATATGGAACAAGGGTAACTGTTTTTGAAGGTTTGAATATATCTATATCCAAAAATAATATTACCGCAATCGTTGGAGAAAGCGGGAGCGGTAAATCAACCCTTCTTTCGCTTTTACAGAATCTCTACCCTCTTCAGGAAGGAAATATAAGCATTGGGGGGATAGACCTGCAATATATCAGCAGCCGAAGTCTTCGACAGGTTGTATCGGTAGTACCTCAAAATATTGATTTATTTGCCGGTACAATCATCGAAAATATTGCTTTGGGAGATTTTGAACCTGATATGCAAAGAATCTTATCAATCTCTCAAGCATTGGGAATTAATGACTTTATTGAGAAGATGCCAGCCACATATAATACAATTTTAAACGAGCAGGGGGTTAATCTATCGGGGGGGCAGCGTCAGCGTGTTGCAATTGCTCGGGCATTGTATAGGAATCCAGAGATTTTAATTCTTGATGAAGCAACTTCTTCTTTAGACCCGACCAGCGAACAAAAGGTTCAATCTACACTTGACCTATTTAAAAAGCAAGGAAAAACAATCATTATTATTGCTCATAGATTGAGTACAGTAAAAAACGCTGACTTAATCCTTGTATTGAAGGGAGGTAAACTTCTCGAACAGGGTAATCACCACGAGTTGATTGAAAAGCGGGGGAATTATTTCGATCTTTGGAATAACATGCAACTTGATATACCTATTTAAACTTAATCAGGATAAGTAGGAAGGCTAAATAGTGCAATTGATCCGCAATAATAGACTACAAAAACACTGAAGGCTATAGTCATATTTCGACAAGTGTTTTATTTTTTAATTAGATACCTCTCACTAATTCAGATGGTATTTCAACCTCCCCCCCCTCAACAATTCCTCATGCCTTACAAAATGCCGATCTATTTTTTTCCCATTCAACCAAACTTCTCTAATTGAAGTTTCTTTTGCGTTTTTATTTTGTTGAATGGTTTCGATTTGTAGTGTTTTGCCATTAGGTAATTGTAGGGTTGCGTTTTTAACAAGCGGTAAACCAAAAACATATTCGCCCGATGCGGGGTTCATAGGATACATGCCAAGGCTGGTCCATATATACCAGGCACTCATTTGTCCGCAATCGTCATTACCGGTTAAGCCATCAGGTCCTGTTTTGTACATACTATCTGCTACTACTCGAATCCACTTGGCAGCTTTCTCGGGATGCCCTAAAGCGCTGTACATATAAATAATATGATGGCTGGGTTCGTTGCCATGCGCGTATTGTCCTATTAAACCGGTAACATCAGCAGAAGTATTTTCTCCATGTAATTCAGAAGGTGCCGTAAAGAGTGCATCTAGCTTAGCCACTAATTTTTCTTTGCCACCATATAGTGCGGCAAGGCCGTTCACATCATGCGGAATAAAAAAACTATGTTGCCAGGCAGTACCTTCAATGTATTGCCCGTTGAAACCATGCTCAGATAACAATGGGTCGAAGGGTTCCACAAATTTCCCTTCACTATTTTTGGCACGCATAAAACCAGTTTGCGCATCAAACAATTGTTGGTAGCTGAGTGCGCGTTTGCTGTACGTTTCATAGTCGGCAGTGTATCCTAATTTTTTTGCTACTTGTGCAATACACCAATCATCGAATGCATATTCGAGGGTGATGGTTACACTCCATCCATGTTTATCTTGAGGTAGGTAACCATATTGAATATATTCAGGTGTGCCACGTTGTTGTTGGTTTGCCGATTTTTTCATGGCAGTATAAGCCGCTTGCAC
>JAIEQT010000128.1 GCA_019747455.1 Chitinophagaceae bacterium
CCAGAAGCTCTCGTATTTATTATAATAAAAAATTCTTCTCCTATCCTTTAGTAGCCATGGAGGCACTAACTAAATTAGGTGTATGGGAAAGTGGACTCTGTGTATTGAGCTACTTACGTGCCAAATTGTTCCCCGTAAAAAATCCTACCAATTTTGAAGACTGGGTAGTAAACCAATTCGGTCGCCGACTTTTCAATATTTTTTTCAAAACCTACACCGAAAAAGTGTGGGGCATCCCATGTAAAGAAATTTCCGCTGATTGGGCTGCACAACGTATCAAAGGTCTTTCGCTAAGTAGCGCCATTTGGAATGCTGTTTTCAAAGCTAAACCTTCCAGTAAAGATCAGGTGATTAAAACATTGATCGATTCGTTTCGCTATCCAAAAATGGGACCCGGTATGATGTGGGAAGTTTGTACCCTAAAAAGTAAAGAAATGGGCGTACAAGTAGAAATGAATTGTGGCGTAAAAGATATTGAACTCAAGGGTAACAACTGGATTGTACACACTAGCGACAACAGAGTTTTTGATGGATTCGATTATGTATTGAGTACAGCCCCTATGAGAGAACTTATTACATCCGTAACACCCACTTTCCCACAACAAGCTTTTGACTCAGCAAAACATTTAGAATACCGCGACTTTCTAACGGTTGTTTTGATTTGTAAAGATGAGGATGCATTTCATGATAACTGGATTTATATACATGACCCAAGCGTAAAAGTTGGTCGCATACAAAATTTCAAATCTTGGAGTCCCTATATGGTTCCGGATCCTGAAATGGCCTGTTATGGGTTAGAATATTTTTGTTTTGAAGGAGATGGTTTATGGACGTCTTCCGATGCAGATCTTATTGCATTAGCCACAAAAGAAATCAATCAAATAGGTCTTACACATCCCGAAGCTGTAGTTGATGGTTATGTAGTGCGGCAGCCCAAAGCATACCCCGTATATGATCAAACCTATAAAGAAAAAGTTAATGATGTTCGGGTAGCATTAAAAGCATATCCAGGCTTGTATTTGATAGGTAGAAATGGTATGCATAAATACAATAACCAAGACCATAGTATGATGACAGCAATGCTGGCTGCAAAAAATATCATCGCCGGTAAAGAGATCTATGATTTATGGGATGTGAACGAAGATGCTGAATATCATGAAGGAGGCGAAAGGGGTGCTGAAGAATTGAAGAAGGTGGAAGGAAGAATGGTACCGGAGAGAAAGAATTCATAATTCATAATTATACTTCCCTTTCCAACGTGCCGCCAGAAATTTTAACAACTCTTGTTCTCTTGCATTTTTCCCTGGTATATAAAAGGTAGTATTTTTTATTGCATCTGGTAAGTACTCCTGATCTAAGAAATTTCTCTCTCCTAAGTGGGAGTACTGATAATCTTTTCCATAATCCATTTGCTTCATCAATTTAGTAGGCGCATTGCGTAAATGTAAGGGTACGGGTAAATCGCCATATTGCTGAACGGCTTGCTGCGCTTTACCTATGGCTTCATAAGCGGCATTACTCTTAGGTGATGATGCTAAATAGGTGGCGCATTGCGATAGAATAATTCTTCCTTCCGGATAACCAATTTTACTTACTGCATCAAATGTGGCATTAGCTAATAATAAAGCATTCGGATTAGCATTACCAATATCTTCACTGGCTAATATCAACATTCTTCGTGCAATAAATTTGATATCTTCTCCTCCCTCAATCAAACGTGCTAACCAATATACAGCGCCATTAGGATCACTACCTCTAATGCTTTTTATAAAAGCAGAGATAATATCATAATGCTGTTCCCCGCTCTTATCATATAATACAATTCTCTTCTGAGCAATATCCATTACCACTTTATCTGTAATAGTTGTATTGCCGGATTCTACAATGATCTCTAGTAAATTCAATAACTTCCTGCCATCACCACCACTAATCGCAATCAATGCTGATGTTTCTTTTAAAATAATTTTTTTCTTTTTTAGTATATCATCTCTGTCTATTGCTTGCGCTAATAACTCAATTAATTTTTCTTCCGATAGTGCTTTTAAAACATATACCTGACATCGGCTTAATAAAGCGCTATTCACTTCAAAAGAGGGGTTTTCTGTAGTGGCTCCTATAAGACGAATAATCCCTTTTTCTACCGCACCCAATAAAGCATCTTGCTGGGATTTATTAAATCGATGAATCTCATCTATGAATAAAACAGCTCCGTTGAGTTGTTTAGCTTTATCAATCACTTCTCTCACTTCTTTTACCCCACTACTTATTGCACTTAGCTGAAAATAAGTCATACCAAGGCTTTCCGCAATTATTTGTGCAATAGTGGTTTTACCTACTCCGGGTGGGCCCCATAAAATCATAGAATGAATAGCCCGTTGTTGGAGTGCTTTGCGGAGAATGCCCCCCTCACCAGTGATGTGTTCTTGACCAATTACTTGATCCAAAGTAGTAGGTCGAATGCGCTCTGCTAGAGGAGTCATTTGAGATTCAAATTATTTATGTCTAAAGGTAGGAGACTATAGTCCGTAAGCCAAAGTCGGGTAAGTCAGTAAGCACAAGTCAACGAGCCAGTATTTAAGAATCGGACTGGCTTACAGACTCCCGGACTCCCGGGCTTCTACGAAAACTTCGTTATCCTGGCTAACAAGGTAGTTCCAAATCCAAGTAAGGCAATCACTGCGAAAGAGGTTCTTAAACTAAATAATTCAGCTATAAAACCTATTAGAGGCGGCCCAATTAAAAAACCTAAAAAACCAATACTAGACACAGCGGCTAATGCAACGCCGGCGCTCATCGTAGTAGATTTTCCAGCCTCACTGTACACTACCGGTACCACAGAAGATACACCAATGCCTACTAATAAAAAGCCTGCTGTTGCTGTAACCAGGCTCGGAAAAATAACAGCTGTTAAAAGTCCGGTAGCAATCACACTACCACTACCTAATAGGATTTTTTTTCTGCCAAAACGAGTAACCAATCTATCTCCTAAAAACCTTCCACCGGCCATTGTACTCATAAAAGCTGCATACCCTAATGTGGTTAGATTTTTTGGAGCCTCAACTACTTTTTGAAAATAGATACCACTCCAATCAAACATGGTTCCTTCTGCGGCCATACAACAAAAAGCAATTAAACCAAGTTTCAACAGGTTAGCATCTGGCTTGGCAAAAATGGGCTGGTCGGGGCTACTATTATCACTTCGTAAAATATATTGCTGAGTATAAAGCGCTAAACTCATCATAACCGCAGCAATACCTATAAAATGTTGATTGGGATCAAAACCTCTTGCAATCATGAGGGTTCCGACTGCAGCCCCGCTAAAACCGGCTAAGCTCCATACCCCATGAAAGGTGGCCATAATAGAACGACCATACAGTGCTTCTACACCAACGGCCTGCGTATTGACAGAAATATTCATCATATTTCCAAAAAGTCCGAAAAAGAAAAGCGTAGTTATAAGTAACGGCACCGTATTACAAAAACCTAAACAAATCAGTACGCTTGGGTAAATCAGGCCGCTAAGGGTAGCTACTTTTCTACTTCCCAGCTTAGCAACCAACCAGCCGGATAATGGCAGGCTGCACATAGACCCAATGGGTAAGGCAAAGAGAACAGCGCCTAAGCTACCTTCGCTTAAATGTAAGGCCTTGCTAATATCGGGTATACGGCTTGCCCAACTGGCAAAACAAATGCCGGCAATAAAGAAAAATGCAGCTACTGCAAATCGATAAGTTCTTGGTTGATGATTCATACTATCCATTACTTCAAAAATATCGTAAACACGCCACTTTATGCATTTGGATTATATTTGCAGCCCAACTCATTAATAAAATAGTGTCATGTTTCGTACGAATACTTGTGGTGAATTAAGAAAAGAAAATATTGGATCAACGGTAACCCTGGCTGGCTGGGTGCAAACAGTTAGAAAATTTGGTGCGATCAGTTTTGTAGACCTCAGAGACCGTTATGGTATTACACAGCTACTGTTTGGTGAATCATTGAATGAAGCACTTGAAGAACAGCCCTTGGGTAGGGAATATGTTTTACAAGTTGTAGGAACTGTTGCCGAAAGAAGTAATAAAAACCTGAATATTCCAACAGGTGATATTGAAATTCATGTTTCTTCCTTTTCTATATTAAACAAGTCAGCCATTCCCCCTTTCACCATTCAAGACGATACGGATGGAGGAGATGATTTACGAATGAAATATCGTTTCTTGGATTTGCGTAGAAATGCCGTAAAAAAGAATCTGGAACTGCGGTATGCAGTGAATCGTTCGGTTCGAAATTATTTGCATGAAAATTTATTCATGGATATTGAAACACCATTTCTGATTAAATCCACTCCCGAAGGTGCACGAGACTTTGTAGTGCCTTCTCGAATGAACCCCGGTCAGTTCTATGCCCTTCCCCAATCGCCGCAAACATTCAAACAGTTATTAATGGTAAGCGGTTATGATCGTTACTATCAAATTGTAAAATGTTTTAGAGACGAAGATTTGCGTGCCGATCGCCAACCTGAATTCACACAGATCGATTGTGAAATGACTTTTGTGGAGCAAGAAGATATCCTGCATATGTTTGAAGGTTTGGTGAAGCGTGTGTTCAAGGATGTAAAAAATATTGACTATGCTGATAGCGTAGAACGAATGACTTGGGAAGATGCCATGTGGATATACGGAAATGATAAACCCGATATTCGTTTTGGGATGAAAGTACTTAATTTAAAATCTGCTTTTCGAAAAGAAGGAAAAATAACAGCAACCGGGGAACTCATTAATGGTGCGGGTTTTGGCGTATTCGATAATGCAGAAACGGTATTGGCGATTGCCGTACCGGGCTGTGCTGACTATACACGCAAAAAAACAGATGAATTAACAGAGTGGGTGAAACGTCCGCAAGTAGGTATGCAAGGTTTGGTGTATATTAAGTGTAATCCGGATAGAACTTATAAAAGTAGCGTAGATAAATTCTACACAGAAGAAAAATTAAAAGCGATTGCAAATGCTGCTGGTGCAGTTACAGGAGATTTGGTATTGATATTGGCTGGTAGGGAGGAGCGAACCAGAAAAGCAATAAGCGATCTTCGATTAGAATTAGGTAAACGTTTGGGATTGAGAAAGGATAATGAATTCAAATTATTATGGGTACTAGATTTTCCTTTATTCGAATATGCAGAAGATGAAAACCGTTGGGTTGCTCGTCACCATCCCTTTACTTCGCCGAAGCCAGATCATATAGAAGTGATGATCAGTAATAATCCGGTAATAGAAAACGCTGAGAAATATTTAGAACATCCTTATGCTAACATCAAAGCCAATGCCTATGATATGGTTTTAAATGGGAATGAAATAGGAGGAGGTTCTATTCGAATTTATCAGCGCGCTCTTCAGGAAAAAATGTTTGCAGCACTTGGTATGAGTGAAGAAGAAGCGCAACATAAGTTTGGATTTTTATTGGGAGCTTTTGAATATGGAGCCCCGCCACATGGTGGTATAGCCTTCGGTTTCGATAGGCTTTGTTCTATTTTAGGAGGAAGTGAAAGTATCCGCGATTTCATTGCCTTCCCCAAAAACAATAGTGGTCGCGATGTAATGCTCGACGCCCCCAGCACGATTGATGCTAAACAATTTGAGGAGTTACAGATAAGGTTGGATTTGAAATAGTATTTTTTTGTATATTGTAGAGTTGCTGCCTTAACAGGTATGCAACTTTTTTTATATAAACTACGCTTATGCAAATTGAGGCCTTATTTCAAGCATATACCACCAAGATGGGTATTTGGGATGAAATGAAAGAAGGAGATCATATACGGTTGCCGTATCAGTCGATATTTAAAGCGCTCAGTAAGTTTTCATTAGACGATCTGCAAATTAAACATCAGCTTGCAAGTGAGTTGTTCATGAGTCAGGGTATCACTTTCACTGTGTACAGCGACAATAAAGGCATTGAGAGAATTTTTCCCTACGACATCATTCCACGCATCATCACAGCAGCTGAATGGAAACATGTAGAAGAAGGAATTAAACAGCGACTAAAAGCATTGAATCTATTTCTAAAAGATATTTACAATGAGCAGCAAATTATAAAAGATCATATAATACCCGCGCACCTAATTGCATCTTGTCCACATTTTACACAACAGGTTTTTGGAATTAAAGTACCACACGATATCTATGTTCATATTGCCGGTATCGATTTAATTCGGGGCGATGATGGTACTTTCTACATCTTAGAAGATAACCTACGTACTCCTTCGGGCGTTTCTTATATGCTGGAAAATAGAGAAGTAACCAAACGTATTTTTCCGGATTTATTGGCGGGTAGCAATGTGCGGATGGTGAATCAATATCCCTTGGCGTTGTATGATAATTTGGTGGCACTTTCTCCCAGGCAAATTTCGAACCCCGTAGTAGTACTACTTACGCCGGGCGTATATAATGCTGCTTATTTTGAGCATACTTTTTTGGCAAGGCAAATGGGTATTCAATTGGTAGAAGGAAGAGATTTGGTGGTTGATAACCAGAAAGTGTTTATGAAAACAACTTCCGGATTGCAACAAGTAGATGTGATTTATAGAAGGGTAGATGATGAATTCCTCGATCCACTTGTATTTCGAACAGATAGTATATTAGGCGTTCCCGGTTTATTAAGTGCTTACCATAAAGGAAATGTTGCTATTGTTAACGCATTAGGAAACGGTGTTGCAGATGATAAAGCGGTTTACGCTTATGTGCCACAAATGATTAAGTATTATTTGAACGAAACACCAATACTACCCAATGTGCCTACTTATCAAATGGAGAATGGTGCAGAACGTGAGTATGCTTTTAAACATATTTATAAAATGGTTATTAAAGAAACCAATCAATCGGGTGGGTATGGTATGTTAATGGGGAATAGTGCAAGTCAAGAACAAATAGATGCAACTATTTTAGCAGTTCAACAAAACCCAAGAAATTTTATCGCCCAACCAATTATCTCTTTATCAACTGTTCCTTGTTTATTAGATGGAAAATTACAAGCTAGGCATGTAGACTTACGCCCCTATGCACTTTGTGGCCCATCGGGTATAGAAATAGTTCCGGGGGGGTTAACACGTGTTGCTTTACGTGAAGGTTCTTTAGTAGTGAATTCTTCACAGGGAGGTGGAAGTAAAGACACTTGGATCATTGACTAATTTTAAATCAAATCTATGCTTAGTCGAATAGCGGAATCTTTATACTGGCTGCAACGTTATATGGAAAGAACTGATGGTATGCTGCGATTGCTTAAAACCAGTTATATTTTATCTTTTGATAAAGTACAAGCAGGTGGAATGAGTTGGCAACCTGCACTAGAAATTTTTACAGCACTCAATGCTGAGCAAATTAAAGCCATGCACGTCAATGAATCGGCTTCTTTGCAATATTTAGTTATCGATCCGAATAATAACAATGCATTGAGAACCATCATTACAAGAGCTAGGGAAAATGCAAGGGGTGTACAAGATCAAATTACTAAAGAAGTTTGGGAACAAGTAAACCATATCTATCATTTAGTAAACAATGCGCAACTCACACTGAAATTAAACAGCGCTGATGCGATTACGGTACTCGACAATTTAATTGCAGCAAGTGATCAATATATCGGAATCTCAGATAGTACAATGCCACGGGGAACCGGTTGGAATTATATGAATCTTGGTAGATTTACAGAACGTTGTTTGTTAACAGTTGAGTACGTATATAATTTTTACGGAAGAATAAAGTTTAGTTTGAAAGATGAGCAGGACATTATTTTTTGGCGAAACCTACTCCTAGCATTATCGGGCTATGAATTGCATTTGAAAAACTATAATAACCAAGACCATAATCGGAATGTGGCAAAGCAGGTATTATTCGATCATTATTTTCCTCGTTCACTATATTATTCCTTAGACAGAGCTAATAAATACCTGGTTGATATTACCAACGATAATGCGGCCGAAGGAACTGATATGTTGAAAAGATCTTTCGGTCGTGTGAATAGTCAGGTTAAATTTGCAGATCTTGCAACCATTGAGCAAGTTGGCTTAGAAAGCTATTTGCAAACGATTAGAAGGGAATTGAATGAATTTAGTAGTTTATTTGGACAAACTTATTTCTCTTATGCCTAATATATTTTAATGTCAGTTTTTAATATCCACCACATCACGCGATATGAGTATGAGCGACCGGTAAAAGAAAGCGTGAATGAAATAAAAATTTTTCCGCTATCACTTCCAACGCAGCAGGTTGTTGAACATTCCTTGCAAATTACTGGAGACCCCGAAGTGTTTTTGTTCACCGACTATTGGGGGAATAAAGTAGGAAGCTTTTCAATTGCAGCACCGCATCAGCAACTAACAATTGAGAGTAAAGTATTGGTAGATACAAAAGCTTTTGATATAAAAGCACTTCCAAACATACCGATGCGTAAAGTAGTTCAAGAGAAAAATAATTTGCAACACCTTCAGCTCGTAACGATTTCAAAAGTAAAATCAATAGATTGGTTTAATCATATACATGCAAACCTGTATGCAAAAGATCAGGGTATTGCCGATCAAATATTTAAGTATAGTGAATATGTGTTTAATAATTTTCGGTATATCAAAGGCATCACTACTATTGAAACAACTGTTGATGAATTAATTGAACAGCAGGCGGGAGTATGTCAGGATTTTTCTCATTTGTTGTTAGAGATGCTTCGTCGTATAAAAATACCTGCTCGATATGTTAGCGGATATATTTGCCCAAATAAGAATGGGATGCGTGGAGAAGGTGCTACCCATGCTTGGGTTGAAGCTTACTTACCCGGTTATGGTTGGGCTGGTATCGACCCAACCAATAACTGTTGGGCTGGTAGTCATCACGTTACCCTAGCTACGGGTAGAGATTTCGCCGATTGCACCCCTGTTAAAGGACTATTTAAAGGTAACGCCAAGCACGCACTATCGGTGTATGTGTCGGTTGGTTATGAAGATGGTGTAGTGTTTGAAGAAATGAATAACGTAAAAATGGAGAAAATAGCAGAAGGTAATACAACAGGTTTATTTAATAACTTCACGGCTCAACAACAATAAATATGTTACTTATTTATAAAATTTTCAGCTTTTTATTGATACCCGTTTCACTACTATTTGGATTGATGGGAATTATTATTTTTTTTATGGCGATTAGTACAAATCCTGCTTTTTTATTAATGGCTTTTGCACTTATTTGCTACACGATCTATTGTATTACCTCTTTACAGTTTTTGATAAAAGTAGTAATGCAGAAAAATACGGTAAGAAGTAGTTTGAAGGATTGGATCAAGGTAAATGCCTATGGTACAGCTTTTATTTCTGTAATGTTTATAGTAAGTGCATTTCAGAGTTTTAGTACCAGCGATATTACATTAAGGCAGCAATTGAGTAGTATGTTAGAAGCCCAACCTGAACTTGGTAAGCAAATTTCAATTGACATCCTTTTTAACATGTTTAAAGGAGTATCCGCCTTCTTATTAGTAATAGGCCTAATTAGCCTTTCACATGTTTTTATGAGTTTCAAATTGATAAGGCAATTCTCTGCAAGGTTTGTTTGAGCTTTTGTCTTATAAATTGAACCAATAAGTTAGCTTAGCTACAATGGCTCTGTTCTTTACTTGAAAAGCCTTTACTGATCTGTTATTTACAATGGTGTTGATATCGTCATTGGCAAAATAATTATCGGTATAAACAATAAAGAAATCACTCACAGGTTTAAAGCGCCATTGAAACCTTGCATTGATATTCAAGTTGTTTACTTGATTATTGTATTGTAAGAACAAATTGAAGAAAACACTTTTATTGAATGCTAATTCTGCTCTAGGGCCTATTACCCATAAATCGGCATTATTAAAAGGATATGGTAATCTTATGCCAGTATAATTGATTGTTGCACTAATAACACCCCAGGGCTGCCAGCGATAATTCCATGTAGTTTGTATCTGATTGATAGTTCCGTTAAAATACTGACCAAACCGAGTATTGATATTTACAAAAAAATTTCTTCTTTGGTTACTATTAAAACCCAAACGATTACTGAAGTACTGATAGGCTTGTCCGGCTGCAAGTTGTTGTCCGCCCGTATTGGTAGGATCGAAGGGGCTGAATAAATAAGTATAATCCATACGTGCTAACGCTCCGAATATTTCAGCGCTGTTTTGAAAAGCTACTCTAAAAAATATGCCCGCATCCCAATCCGTAATTAGCTTATTGCTTTGGCCGTAGATAATATCATAATCTGGTCCAATACGCCAGGTATTCATCCACTTACTGATCTTTCCTTTGGGGAAGAATACATAATTTAACGTAGCAGAATTCCTTAGATATCCTGTTCTTGGCACAAAGCCAACATCTGCCTTATAATTAATACCAATATTTTCTACACCGAAATCTACATTAAGGGTTGGGGCATTATAAGATATAGATCCTGCAGAAGCATATTGTTGATCTATATTTTCTGGCCTGAACATACGGTGATAAAATAATTTACCCTGCCATTTACCATCATTGGAAGCCATATTATAATCAACACCAATAACCCTATTGAATTTTGTAGGAGAATTCTTATTGTTTAGTTCATCTTTATTTACAAATATTAACCCTATATTATTTCGAATACCTACTCTTCTTTGTACAGCAGCAGTGGTAAAATTTGTAGCGGGTAAGCCAAAGGCTTCACTCTTCGCTGTTTGCATATTCAAAAAACCAATTCTCCAATCCTTATTAATTCTACCACTTAATCGAGCACCTGCTATTATAGGCACTTTTACATTTTGTCCATTATTTACATTGCTTCCGAGACCAATTCTTCTGGAGAAAAAAGGATTAATGTTATCAAATCCAAAACTCCCAAACAAATCGCTATTCTCTAAAAAAAACTGGCGACGTTCCGGGAAAAATAATTCGAATCGGCTCAAATTCGTTACTTGTCTATCAACTTCTACCTGAGCGAAATCAGAATTAACGGTGAGATCAAGATTTAAAGAAGGAGTAATGGCAACTTTTGCATCGAAGCCTACTTGCGTTTCGCTATTAGTAGGTGTGTTATTAATAAAGTCTTTATTTGAAGCCCCACTTAAATATGGAATAATGGAAATATTCGAACCTGGCACCGGCGGGGGAGCATCCCAGTTTAATCTACCACAAAAATTTAAATCATAGAGTTTGAAATTTCTTCCAACCGGAGCCCAACTACTTCTTTCATTCATTAATAAGTTATTCCTGGCAAAATTTATATTCCACTCGCGGCTATCGGATTTATATCGTAATGTTTTAAATGGAATAGCAACCTCAACTGTATATTTATCTTCATATTGTTGTGTTTCGCAATACCACTTATTATCCCAGTCTAAGCTTAAATCATTGCCATTAAAAATGAGACCTTCTTTTTGAACATCATACGGACTAACAGCAAAATAAAAACCATTCAATTTATCTTTGAAAGGATCGATACCCATAAAAAAAATATCAGAAGTGCCGTTAGGATAATCTCTTCGTAGTCCTTGTACAATGTATTTTTTGGGTTGATAACAAATCGCAGCTATATATAAAAAATTATCATCGTAGCTTACTGCAACCGACGTTTGTAAGGCCGCATATGAGGTATCAAATGGAAAGTTCTGTGTAAAATTCCCGATCATATTTGCTTTCTGCCAGACCGATTCCTCTAATTTCCCATCAATTTTTATGGTTGTGGTTACTTTATTGATAGAAAGTTGAAAGGCTTGATCGTTTGTTTGCTGGGCAATAACAACGGAGCCTAAAAAAGTGCTGATAAATAAAATAAAAAAACGCATGCGCGCAAAGCTAATACGCACATGCGTATAATCATGATATTTTATCCGTTTCTTCTTCGGTTGGCGCGATGTATTTGATGATCGGCTCTACGAATAGGACGACCAACGCCCTGTGCTTTTAAGGCTTTGGCATTTTCATGTATATCTTTTTTATCGGCTCGAATATCTTTTGTAAGCTCTTTTGCTCCCTCTTTATCACCTTCTTTGAATTCTGCTTTACGGGCTTTTTCATCTTTGCGAACATCTCTCATGTCCTTACGTAAATCTTTCATGCCTGCCTTAACATCAGGATTTGCCGGGTTTGTTGTAGGAGCTCCAGTTTGCGCAGAAACTGTATTTAGGTACAGAAGGGTTATGGCTCCTCCTAATAAAATTTTTTTCATGGCTGTTTTTTTTAATTTTTAAAAATGATTTCTAGTTAATAGACTGTTTTCATCGTAATTAGTTTAAAGTAGTGCCATTTTTTCTTTTTTGACTGGTAATCCCTACTTTTGCGCTCTTCATAACCGTATTAATAAAAAGCTATGGCAACAACATCAGATATTAGCAGAGGAATGATTATTAAGCTCGATGGTAGCTTATATTCTATAGTTGAGTTTGGAGAAAATAAAACGGCTCGTGCAGCAGCCAAAGTATGGGCTAAATTAAAGGGCGTAGATAACAAACGCTCTATCGAAAAAACCTGGAATAGTGGCGAAAATATCTTCCCGGTAAGAGTAGAAAAGAAGGCTTTTCAGTTCTTATATAAAGACGATAGTGGATACAATCTGATGAATAATGAAACTTTTGAGCAAATTGCTTTAGCAGAGGAAATGATTGATGCGCCTCAGTTTTTAAAAGATGGATCGGAGGTTTTTGTATTTATTAATACCGAAACAGAGCAGCCAATTGGGGCAGAATTACCTGAGAAAATAGTCATGCAAATTACTTATTGTGAGCCGGGTTTGAAAGGCGATACGGCAACAAGAGCCCTTAAAGCGGCAACTGTTGAAACTGGTGCTACCGTTATGGTACCCTTATTTGTTGATCAGGGAGAATTGATCCGTGTAAACACTAAAACAGGCGATTACGTAGAACGTGTTAAAGAATAAACTAACAAAAACCCGGATTTCCGGGTTTTTGTATTTTTTGCCATTTTTGCTAAAAAATGGCTATTTTGCCCTTCCATTTCACTAAATCTAACTGATTTTACCCCTAAAATTGCCATTTATGGACTTAAAGCAAATCCACGAATTAATCAAAATCATCAACAAAAGTAATATTGGAGAGATAAGCATCGAAGACAAAGACGGTAAAGTAACCATTAAGCAAAAAGAAGATGCGCCGGTAACTGTTGCGGCGCCTGTTCACCAAGTGTATACCGCGTCTCCTGCACCAGCTCCGGCCCCCGCTGCCGCCGCGGCACCTGCAGCTCCTGCATCACCTGCCCCCGCTGCACCTAAAGCAGATAATTTGATCACGATTAAAAGCCCAATGATCGGAACTTTCTATCGCCGTCCGGCACCAGATAAACCGCTCTTAGCGGATGTAGGTACAGAAGTAACTCCCGGTAAAGTGGTTTGTATTATTGAGGCTATGAAACTATTTAATGAAATTGAAAGTGAGGTAAAAGGTACTATTGTAAAAGCATTAGTAGAAGATGCCAGTCCCGTTGAATATGATCAACCTTTATTCCTCGTTGAGCCTGCCTAGTAGTTAATCGATTTCATTACCAAAAAATTAAGCATGTTTAAGAAGATACTGATTGCAAACAGAGGTGAAATTGCTTTGCGGGTAATTCGCACCTGCAGAGAAATGGGGATCAAAACAGTTGCTGTTTATTCAACTGCCGATAAAGAGAGTTTACACGTCAAATTTGCGGATGAAGCAGTTTGTATAGGTAAACCACAAAGTGCCGACTCTTATTTGAATATTGCTCATATTATGGCGGCTGCAGAAATTACCAACGCAGATGCTGTTCATCCCGGTTATGGCTTTCTTGCTGAGAATGCTAGGTTTTCTCAGATTTGTGCTGATCATGGAATCAAGTTCATCGGTCCAACCCCGGAAATGATCAACAAAATGGGTGATAAAATCACGGCTAAAGAAACCATGATCAAAGCGGGGGTTCCGGTAGTACCGGGAGGCGAAGGATTATTAGATAGTGTAGAACAAGCCAAATCATTAGCTAAAGAAGTTGGGTATCCGGTTATATTAAAAGCCACTGCCGGTGGTGGTGGTAAGGGTATGCGTGTTGTTTGGGAAGAAAGTGAGATGGAGAAAGCATATACAACAGCTAAAATTGAGGCTGCCGCTTCCTTTAAGAATGATGGGGTTTATATGGAAAAGTTTGTGGAAGAACCCCGACATATTGAAATTCAGGTAGCCGGTGATCAATATGGTAATGTTTGTCATTTAAGTGAGAGAGATTGTTCGATACAAAGACGGCACCAAAAATTAGTTGAAGAATCGCCTTCACCATTCATGACGCCCGAATTAAGGGCTAAAATGGGAGAAGCCGCTATAAAGGCCGCTTCGGCTATTAATTATGAAAGTGTTGGTACCATTGAATTTCTGGTAGATAAACATCGCAACTTCTACTTCATGGAAATGAATACCCGAATACAAGTAGAGCATTGTGTTACGGAGGAAGTGGTAAGTTTTGATCTGATTAAAGAGCAAATTAAGATTGCCGCTGGTGAAAAAATTTCAGGAAAAAATTATGAGCCAACCATGCATGCTATCGAGTGTAGAATCAATGCGGAAGATCCTTATAATGATTTCAGACCGTCACCCGGTAAAATAACAGCACTATTTACACCGGGCGGACATGGTGTTCGGGTAGATAGTCATGTTTATGCAGGCTATGTAATTCCACCCTATTATGATTCTATGATTGGTAAGCTCATCACAGTAGCACAAACAAGAGAGGAAGCTATTGATACCATGTACAGGGCATTGAGTGAATATGTTATCGAAGGAGTTAAAACAACCATCCCCTTTCACCTACAGTTGATGCAGAATGAAGATTTCCGTAAGGGAAATTTCACTACAAAGTTTTTAGAGAGTTTTAAAATGAAATAAGTATAACGGATTGGTAAGCATGAAAAATCCCCCGGCTTTCGCACGGGGGATTTTTTTGTGGGGGATATAAAACGAAAACTAATTACGTGGACCTCTGTTATTGCGCATTTCATCCAAGTATTGGTTCACGGCTTTCACCTGATCATCAGTCAGCGGAATAGCTTTGAATTTCTTGGTGCGCTCATCATTCACCTCTTTCATTTTCTTTTCGCGTTCTTCCGGGGTCATATCACGCATGCCACGCATTTGACCCTGAGCCGCTACCATCGCTTCGATTACTTTATCGGCTTGCGCATCGGTGATTTTGGTTTTCTCTATTAAGCCTGGTTTCACGCGCTGCTTCATCATTTCAATCATTTGCTCCGGACTAGGAGGGCCTTGTTGTGCAGATACTTGGCTAAGTGATACTGCAAATACTACTGTCAAAAGGAAAAAAATCTTTTTCATACAAATCGTGTTTAAATGGATAATACTTGTGTTAAATAAAAATAGTGGATTATAGTAATCCACTATTTCATTATCGGTCAAAGTCGTTCTATATCGGCTTAACCGAGGTTAAAATTTACTAAAAATGCAGAACCTACGTATTCGTTAACGAAGGAATAACATTTCACGATACTTTGGCAGGGTCCAATATTCATCATCTACCAAATGCTCTAGCTTATCTACATGATAACGGATATCGTCGAAGAAGGCAGCTTTTACCTGACTTTCATAAGCAATGGCTTTGGTTCTGGTATCAGTTATATTATTCACAATTTTTCTGGCTTCAACCATATCATGTACTTTACTATGGATGATTTGGATATGGTCACTTACTTCTTTAAGAATAGTGAGTTGACTCTTATAAGCAGATTCAGGTAAACCGGCAGCTTTTAAACCATTCACATTATTGAGTAATTCGTTTTGATACTTAATAACGGCAGGTAAAATATGATTGATCGCTAAATCGCCCATGATACGAGCTTCTATCTGCACTTTTTTAATGTACTTCTCTAATTCAATTTCATGACGTGCTTCTAATTCAGAATGACTATAAACACCGTTAGATTCAAATAACTTTTTAGCTTTATCCGTAATCATAGCATCTAAAGCTATCGGCGTTGTTTTCAAATTTGGTAGTCCTCTGCGTTCAGCTTCGTGATGCCATTCATCGCTATAACCATCTCCTTCAAATAATACTTTTTTACTTTCTACAATATATTTTTGGATCACGTGCATGATAGCAATTTCTTTCTTATCTCCCTTTTCAATCAAAGCATCTACATCCGCTTTGAATTTCCTAAGGGTATCAGCCATAATAGTGTTTACCACCGTCATAGCGTTTGCACAGTTCGCCGAAGATCCCACCGCACGGAATTCGAATTTATTCCCTGTGAAAGCAAATGGTGAAGTACGGTTACGATCTGTATTATCGAGCATGAGCTCTGGAATACTTCTATGAAGATCTAATTTTAAAATGGCTTCATCTTGTTCATCGAATTTAGTACCAACTCTTGTTTCAACGTCGGCTAATACTTTTGCAAGATATTGTCCTACAAAAACTGAGATGATCGCGGGTGGTGCTTCATTGGCACCTAAGCGATGATCGTTAGGGGCAGAAGCTATGGCAGCACGCATGATATCTGCATGATCATGAACAGCTTTAATGGTATTCACAAAAAATGTGAGGAACATCAAATTTGTTTTAGGTGTTTTACCGGGTGCTAATAGGTTTACACCAGTATCTGTTGCCATGCTCCAGTTATTATGCTTACCACTACCATTGATTCCTGCAAATGGTTTCTCATGGAGTAACACAACTAACTTATGACGTTTAGCTACACGTGTCATAACATCCATTAGCAAGGTATTATGATCTACGGCAATATTTACTTCTTCAAAAATAGGGGCACACTCAAACTGAGCGGGTGCCACTTCATTATGTCGCGTACGAAGTGGAATACCTAATTTGTATGACTCATTTTCAAAATCGCGCATAAAAGCATACACACGTTCAGGGATAGAGCCAAAATAATGATCTTCTAATTGCTGTCCTTTTGCCGGAGCTGCACCATATACAGTTCTGCCACTCTGAATTAAATCCGGACGAGCATTAGCTAACGCTTCATCGATAACAAAATATTCTTGTTCCCAACCCAGGGTAGCTGTTACTTTTGTTACGTTCTTATCAAAATAATTACATACATCTACAGCCGCTTTATTAAGAGATTCTAAAGCTTTTAACAAAGGTGCTTTATAGTCTAATGAATCACCAGTATATGAAACAAAGATCGTAGGAATACATAATGTTTTTCCTTTTCCAATTTCCATGATGAAAGCAGGTGAGGAGGGGTCCCATGCAGTGTAGCCCCTGGCTTCAAAAGTGGCTCTTAAACCACCACTTGGGAAAGAAGAAGCGTCGGGTTCTTGTTGAATTAAAGCGGCCCCATCAAACTCTTCGATAGCAGTACCATCACTTTTTATCGTGAAGAAAGAATCATGTTTTTCAGCTGTGGTACCTGTAAGTGGCTGAAACCAGTGTGTAAAATGGGTAACACCTTTACTTTTTGCCCAAGCCCGAATGCCATTGGCAATTTGGTTAGCAACAGTACGATCAATTTTTTTTCCGCCCCTAATACTAGTTGTCAAGCTTTTATAACCCTCATCGCTTAAATACTCACGCGCAGTTTTTAGGGTAAATACATTCTCACCAAATATAGCGGTGATTTTAGCTCCTGAACTGGGCGATAATGTATCGCTTTCCTTAGAAATGCCGCTAATGGCACTAAAACGTAAAGACATAAGTAAATCATTTTTTGATAGCCCAAAATAAAGCTAAAAGATTATAAACGGCTAAAATATCTATGCAAAATCCCCAAAAAAGAGTATTTTTTGTTAGTAAATTAAAATATATAATTATTTTATATGTGATTTCAATGTAATAAAAAAGCCCCTAACTTAATTAGGGGCTTTTAGTATGGATGATTATCTATTTAATTTTTACCTACCACTACTTTCGCTGCTTTGTACTTGATGTTTGAGCCCTCAAGATTGATTATATATAATTTTTGAGTGCCATTTCCGTCAACATTCATTTGTACAATATTTTCTCCTTTTACTGCATTTACAGCCCTTGAAGCAACTACTTTACCACTGGCAGCTTCCGTTACCTTTAAGCTTAAACTATAATCTTTATCGGCCTTAAAGGTTACTGTAAACTTACCGTTACTTGGGTTGGGGTAAGAAGTAACATCTCTCGCCTGTAAGCTTCTGAGGTACACTAAGTCATCTTTAGTAAATGAAACACTACTTAATGATGTGGTTACTTCAGTACTTCTGCCTTGTGAAGCAGGTCCCATAGATATCACTAGTGAATTGATATCATTTGGATTTAAAGGCGTATTAGATGTTGCAGATTTAAAATCAGATAAGCTAATCATATACTCTTGGGGATCTTTCGATACAGGAAGTTGCAAGCTGTATTGATCTTTCCAATTAGTGATAGATTGTTTTACAAGCGTGATATTTAAGGTTGTATTACCTGATGCAGTGAATTTAAGTGTTTTGTAAGCACTTAGATCTTGTGGTACACCACCGGCTCTTAACAATTTGTAAACTGTAAGATAATCAGGAGTAGTTCCCGTTACAGAAGCGTCTCTGAATACAGGGAACTCATCTTTAGCTATAGTTTTATTACTATTAGTAACTGTAAAGTTTTTAATACTTGTTGTACTTGTGTTATAATCTAATCCCCAGGCACCATCTGCCATGAACACTACATCTGTTAGCTGACCATTAACATACAAATTGATGGTAGATTCGTATAAGTCGCTACTAGGTATACTTATTTTAGTAGTGCCGTTTGCTGTAAGTGTTACCGGAATAGTTCTTTTTACAGTACCTGTAGTTTGCTCATTAGCTCTATCACTGATTTCAAAAGTACCGTTAGTTGCGCTTAAAGTATTGTTTATAGTAAGCTCAACTTTATCTTCAACTCTCGCACCAGCAACTATATAGGCTTTTGGTAATCCTGCATTGCTCTTCACCTCTTGAATAGGTTGCGTTTTCTGTAAGCGGGTAATTATATCCGCTGCCATTTCTAATACAAGTGCAGGTGAACCAGCCCAAAGCTGAATGTTAAACATAGATTCATCTATAGTATAATCTTTATTTAACCAGTTAGATTGTATAGTATAATTAGCTCTGCCAGATTTAGTACCAATGATGAAACTCATAGCATATTCAGTTTCCCCTTTATTATTCTTAAGGGTGTACTGAACCATGTC
>JAIEQT010000334.1 GCA_019747455.1 Chitinophagaceae bacterium
AAAACAGGTATTTGCTGTAGTTAAAAACAACAGCTTATACCAACCCAACTACTGCTCAGCTAAACCATAAAAAAAAAATCACTTTTTTATTTGGTTTTTCTCACAGTTCATGTTGTGCATTCGCCAAAGTCCAACTAAATTTAGTCAGTATGAGGATGTCAATAAAACTTACTATTCAAGTTCACAGGCTTTCCTGAATAATTCTTCCCCTACTGTTTCTGGAACAGTGTTTGTCCAGTGTTGTTCGTAATCTTCAAGGGTAATGGATTTAAGTAATTTACCATTAAAATCATATGTTACACGTTGAATTATTTTCATTCTTTTATTAGAGCAATCAAATACATACAAGGTTTTTTCAACAGTGCCTTTTTTACAACTTTACCCTTAACTTTTGTAGGATTATTAAATGTCTTTACCCAAATTGTTGTTTCACCGTCGGATTTTGTTTCATAAGTTTTTTTAATTAAAATGATAGAGCCATCTACTTGTCCTACCCAAGCCCAAGTAGAATCAGACTTGCTCCACACAATTTTGTCTTGGCTAAATCCTTTTACTGAAAAAAGTATACTAATGCTAATTAAAATGATTTTCATAAACAGTAATAAAAATTTAAAAATAAATGTCTGCCAAGGTTAGTTCCACCTGAATTTCCATATAAGATATGCACTAATTAAAGCTACTATTACAACAATGATAACATTTTTGAATATCCATGATATAATTTTAGATAAAGTATTTTTGTTGTTACCGCTTGCAGAATTAAGGTCTAAGTTTTTTGATGATGATTGAACTATGTCGCCCATTTTTAGGTTGTGTCCAGCAATCGGGCTATTGTCGCCGAATGTTACGTTTGTTATTGCTTGAATTTGTGGAAGATTTTTGTTCTTGTAATCATTTTCAAATTTCAAAGTCCCTCTAAGCACTATGGGTTCTTGTGAATATTGTCCGGCGGATTTGTAAGCTAATTGAAAATGGTAGTCTGAACTTTTTTTTACTAAATCCTGTTCTATTAATTGTTCAATTATGCTTCTAATTCTTAAGCGAATACTGCTTATTTCTTCGGTGTCTTTGTCAACGGTATATTTATTTACTAATGGCAATATGTTCACACCAGAATATGGTGTCGAGTGCAACAGTTCTTCAAGTTCTTTAAGAAATTCGTCTAACATAAATTAAAGAGTGTCAAATGAAAAATATGTGTCCGCCGACACTATAAACTAAAGGTAATTCTTAAAAAGTAATACTTTGTCGCCCGCTTAATTTTGAAACGTAATGTTGCTTTTGGTGACGCACTACTTTCAAATATACGCTACTACTAAAACCTATCAAAGAAAAAAGTAGGAGAATCAAGCCCCCCTGAATTATACCTTTTATATTGTCATTATTATTTAGAATTGCAAAACCCGGCAACAAAAAAGGCCACTCATTAGAGTAGCCTCTGGTAACATATAGTAACTAACTATCCCTTCTTTTTGGGGGGAGTAGTTGGCTTTTTATTTTCTTTAAACCGCATATCGGGTGTGCCGTCGGCTTTTTTTTGGCCGGTAGCTTTTACTGCCTCTTTATTTTCTTTAAACCGCATATCGGGGGTGCCATCGGCCTTTACTTTTGCAGCAGCCGGTTTAGCTGCAGTTGTGGGCTTAGCGGGTGTAGAAGGTTTCGTTTGCGCCAAAGTTGCAGTGGTTAAACCAATTGCAAGAGCAAGTAATGTAAGTATTCTTTTCATATGGTTTATTTTCCGTAAGGTACATTTTATCGTTTGCGTATCAAAAGACATAGCGTTAAACTTGGATTAAAAGAATAATTTTTCTTATATTAGGAATAAATTAGCCTGCCATGAGAACAGTAAATCATGTACTTCAAAGAAAAGGTAATAAAGTAACGATCGTACCACCTGAAATGACAGTTATTGATGCCTTGCGTATTATGGCCGATCAAAATATAGGCTCGGTGGTAGTAATGCGTGAAAACCGATTTGCGGGAATTATGACAGAAAGAGATTACTCTCGTAAAGTAATCTTGAAAGATCGCCATTCTAGTGATACACCCGTTGGCGATATTATGACAACTGATTTTCCTTTTGTTGGAATAAATAATAGTGTAGATTCTTGCATGCAATTAATGACATCGCATAGGCTTCGTTATTTGCCGGTAATTGAAGGTGAGCAACTTTTGGGTATTATATCTATCAACGATCTGGTAACAGAAACAATACTTTCACAGGCTGAAACCATAAACCAGTTACAGAGTTATATTCAATCGTAAATAACCGAACTAGGCTTGTATTACATGTTGCAACCTAACATTGGTTCATTTCGTATGTTTTAATATGAAAATCTCTATAATTATTCCTACTTATAATGAAGCAGAAAATATAGGTAAGTTGATTGATCATCTTCTTTCGGCTATTCAACAAAAAGACACAGAAATAATTATTAGTGATGGCGGTAGTGCCGATTCAACAACAACAATAGCCAATCGGTTAGGAGTTATTGTTCATGTATCAACTAAGAAGGGAAGAGCTGCACAAATGAATGAAGGTGCTTCAGTTGCAAATGGAGATGTACTTTATTTTGTACATGCCGATACATTTCCACCAACTGGTTTTATAAATGATATAGAAAAGGCAATTAATATGGGGTATGATATGGGTAGGTATCAAACCAGGTTCAACAGTTCTTCTTTATTGTTACAACTAAACGCTTTTTTTGCACGTTTCGATTGGGAAGTTTGTTATGGTGGTGATCAAACGATGTTTATTACAAAGAAAGCTTTTAACGATTTAGGTGGGTTCGATAATAGCATGTTGATTATGGAGGAGTTTGAATTTGTAAAAAGAGCCCGACAAAAATACCAGTATACTATTCTACAAAATAAAGCGTTGGTGTCGGCTAGAAAATACAATAATAATAGTTGGCTAACGGTACAACGTGCGAATGCTAGAATCGTAAATATGTATAAACATGGTGCAAGCCAACAAGAGATGATTGATACCTATAAAAAATTACTCAAACCTTATTAGTACCAGTCTAGCGGTACTTGGTGTGCTTCATCCATATCCGAAAGAACGGGTAATAGGGAGTAATCAAGAGATAGATTTTCTACTTGTACGATGGTTTGTTCAAAAACTTTTTCGGTACTCCAGCTAATACCTTTAAATAATGCAGGGTACATTTTTTTCATACCTAATAAATAGTAACCCCCATCCGATGCGGGACCAATTACTAAATCTTTTGTTTCTAATTCTGTAAAAGCTGTTTCAATTATTTCTTCGGTAAGTGTTGCACAATCGGTTCCAATAATAATACACTTGGTTGCTCTTTCCGATAATACTTGCTCAAATGCAGAAGCCATTCTATTTCCTAAATCGCCGTTCGTTTGTGGTTTTGTTTCTAATGCTGCCCAACAAGTTTGTGGTCCATCACCCGAAGTATAAACAACTTTTCTACAATGAATTCGCTTTAGTAAACAAAAGGTATAATGCAATAATCTGGTATAAATAGCTAATGCTTTTTCTTCCCCTAGCTTAGCAGCGATTCTTGTTTTCACTTTCCCTAATTCTGGCGTTTTAGCCAACACTATAATAGTTCTTGTATACATAGTATTTAGGTTACTGCACCACCACAACTACTGCCACTACCTGCGGCACAACCATAGCAATGTTGATTTATCACTATCTCTCTATTATTTAATTGCGATTGATTCCATTGGCTAATATGTTTTTCTCCACTACTTACTTTTAAGTTTAGTATTTGATTGAAATCACAATCATACAAATATCCATCCCAACCCACAGAAATAATGGATCTACACATTACATTCGTTGCAGCAGCAGGATTGAATGCATTGGTTAATCGCTCCATATAGCGATCGTAATTTCCGGTTTGTAGTAAATAATCGAGGTATCTGCTAATAGGCATATTAGTAATAGCAAATAACTCGTTAAATACAATTCCAAAATCGGTATATAATGCTTTCTTAAAATCGGCTTCTAAGGTTTGTTGATCAGGAGGTAAAAAAGCACCTGCAGGATTGTAAACCAAATTAAGTTTTAGTTCACTTCCTTCAACACCATAGCCCACTTCATTTAGCATACGCAAAGCAGTTATACTATCTTCAAACACACCATCTCCTCTTTGTTTATTGGTTCTTTCTTTTGAATAGAATGGGAGTGAAGAAACAACTTCTACACCATGCTCCTTATAAAATTGGGGAAGGTCGTTGTATTTTTTATTAGCTACTATGATGGTAAGGTTACAGCGAACAATGATATGTCGCTTTCTCTTTTTAATTTCTTCTACAAACCACCTGAAATTCGGATTCATTTCAGGTGCACCACCGGTTAGATCTACTATTGAAATGAGCGGATTATGATCAAGTGCCGCTAAGCAAGCTTGCATGGTTTCTACCGTCATAATTTCTTTTCTATCCGGACCTGCATCAACATGGCAATGCTTACAAACTTGGTTACACATTTTTCCTACATTCACTTGTAACGTAGAAATATGCGTGGGCTTAAGTGGATATAAGCCATGTTGCAACAATTGCTCTTGAAAAGGAATGGGTTGGTAAGTTCCATCCATACCTACTTCCAAAATTCCCAATTGTACTTCTGTATCTGCTAATTTATTACCTGTTGCTTGTAAACTTTTCATCGATTTATTTTACATGGAAATTCCTTTCACTTTATTCATCATTTGTACACCATGTACCAAAGCAGCACCTCCTTTTATAGCTGCTGCAATATGCACGGCTTCCATCATTTGGGCTTCGCTATATCCTTTCTCATACGCATCACTGCTGTAGGCATCTATACAATACGGACATTGAACCGCATGAGCAACGGCAAGGGCAATCAGTGATTTTTCTTTTGCAGTTAATGCGCTATCAGCAAAAGCAGTTCCATACCAAGCAAAAAATTTATCAGCTAATTCTTTTTGGAATTCTCCAATGTTTCCAAATTTGGCCAAATCAGCGGCATTGTAATAATGGTTCGACATATTATAATTGTTTAGTTGTTGAAGTTAGCTAAATCGATTGTCCAATCGTATTTTTTATATTGTATTGTTGGTGAAATGTTGCCGGGGATAATTTGTACACTACGCAAGATTTTTAGTTGCCCTTTTTTTCCACCAAAATCACCCCTAAACCAACTCATCAAACTAGGTACATACACTTTGTTGATAGTGTTATCGTAGCTGCAAGAAGCTGTTAGGTAAGCCTTTGTAGCGATATCGAGTTGGGTTTCAATTTTAGTGTTGTCGTAAAAAGCGATTGGTGGACAACTTTTCGCCCCACAATTCAAAGCAAAGTGTATCCGATAATCCACACTATTTACCCGTAAAACCTTTTCTGTTGTAGATGGGAACCATTTTTTGGCATAGCCTAAACTCCACTTGATACTCGATCTTCTAAGTATCCCATGTTCAATATCATCATAGCTAAATACGTGCTGTGCAATATTTAGTTTTCGAGTTGAAAAAAAATGATTTCTGTTTGAATAGCTGGTTGGATCTTTTTTTAATTCTAACTGAATAAAGCCGTTGTAAATATTGATCCAAAAAGCTTTTTTTGTTGCATCATCTTGAAATTGTGCTAGCGAATCAAAAGGAATCGAGCGAATTGCTTCAATTAGCTTATCCGCATTTTCATTTGTTTTTACGGTATATAAAAATTGTTGCGATAACAAAACCATTGAATTAGTTGTTTGCATAACTACTTTTTTTGTATCACCTAAAGATTGTTCAACTACGATTTTTTTTTCTGAAACCGGTACAATCGGTATCACCGGTTGATGTAGCCATACAGATATGCTGTCTGCTTTTAAGTCGGCGGCATTTGTTAATGATAGGATTTTTCCATCTTGATTGATTACAACAGAATAAGGATAAGAAGGAGGTAAAAAATAATTGGAAACTCGTTCTTCTTTATCCAGGAATATGGGTAAGCTAACCTGTGGATTTTTCTTTTTAAAATTATTGATCACAGTTTCGTCTTCCACTGAAACAAGCGTGATGGTTATACTATCGCCAAATTTTTTTTGAGTTCCGCTAAATGAGGTAAGGCTTTTAAACAGGGCGCACACCAGGTGCCAAAAAAGTCGATGATGGTAATTTTTGTGTTGGGATTATTTGAAAATGGGCCAAGAATGCCATCGGGTACTTGCATACCTTTTCGTATCGGCTCTTGGGCATTAATAAAGCTACTCAAGCAGCAGAAACAAAAAATTATTTGCCAAATCCTTACCTTCATTATATCGTATCTTATGCGTGTATAATGTACGAATAATCTAGAAAACAAGATTCATATAGTCTTATGGAGCAAATTATCAAAAGTATAGATGCTGCTGTAGCATTTATTCAATCAAAAATATCGATAAAGCCGAGGGTAGGTATTGTATTGGGTACAGGTTTGGGGGCACTGGTTGAGAAGATGGAGATATCGCTAAGATTACCCTATACCGAAATACCATTTTTCCCCGTTTCTACGGTTTCCTTTCATAAAGGCAATCTTCTTTTTGGAAAAATAGGAGATGTTGAAGTGGTAATAATGGAAGGTAGGTTTCATTATTATGAAGGGTATTCTATGCAACAGGTTACTTTTCCAATTCGCGTTTTGCGGACATTGGGTATTGAGCTTTTATTATTAAGTAATGCTGCCGGGGGTATGAATCCTGCATACAAAAAAGGGGATTTAGTATTGATAGACGATCATATCAACACGTTACCTGATAATCCTTTACGAGGTTTGCCCTCGGAAATGGGGAATCGGTTTGTTGATATGAGCAGACCTTACGACAACGATCTAAATAAAAAGATACTAGCTATTGCAGCCAGTGAGGGTATAAGCTTACATCAGGGAATTTACGTTGCTGTTCAGGGGCCTAATTTAGAAACCAGGGCAGAGTACCGGTATTTAAGAAGTTTGGGGGCAGATATGGTAGGTATGAGTACGGTGCCTGAAGTAATTGTTGCCAACCATATTGGTTTGCCCTGCGCTGCCATCAGTATTATTACCGACGAATGCGACCCCGATAATCTACAACCTGTTGATATTCAGGAAATTATAGCAATTGCGGGTAAGTCGGATCAAATTTTAGCTAAATTGCTTGAAAAACTGTTAATTACTGTACCTTTGCACCCCGGCTAAAAAGAACCGGACTATTGTATGAATTTCATTAACAAACAACTAAACGCAGATGCCCAGGAGAATGCCGCTTCTGCAGAAGAAGTTAGTGTTCCTACTGCGACAACAAAAGCACCTGAACCTGCTGTTATTGAAACAGCGCATGATGACTTCGATTGGAGCATCGATAAGCGTAATGTGAGCCATTATGCAGAAACCGAACGCGTAAAATACGATAAAGTGTATGATAACACTTTCGTTCAAATTAGCGACGGTGAAATTATTCGCGGTGGTGTAGTAGCCATGACTAAAACGGATGTGGTTGTAAACATTGGCTTTAAAAGCGATGGTCTTGTTTCTTTAAACGAATTCCGTGATGTACCGGGTTTGAAAGTAGGGGATGAGGTTGAAGTAATGGTGGTTGAGAAAGAAGACCGCTCTGGTAACTTGCACCTTAGCCGTAAATCGGCTCGTATCTTCCGCGCTTGGGAAAGAATTATGGAAGTACATAAAACCGGTGAAGTAGTTACCGGTACTGTTACCAGCAAAACAAAGGGTGGATTGATCGTTGATGTATTCGGTATGGAAACTTTCTTACCGGGTTCTCAAATTGATGTGAAACCTGTAACTGATTATGATCAGTTCGTTGGTAAAACAATGGAATTTAAAGTGGTGAAAATCAATGAAACCATTAAGAATGCCGTTGTATCTCACAAAGCATTAATCGAAAGCGATATCGAAGCTCAACGTGCTGAGATCATGAGCAAACTCGAAAAAGGTCAGGTATTAGAAGGTGTGGTAAAAAATATTACCGACTTCGGTGCCTTTATGGATTTGGGTGGCTTAGATGGTTTATTATATATTACCGATATTTCATGGGGTCGTATCTCTCACCCTGGTGAAGTAGTGAAGATGGATCAGAAGTTACAAGTAGTTGTATTAGATTTTGATGACGATAAAAAACGTATCAGTCTCGGTTTAAAACAACTTACTCCACATCCTTGGGATGTGTTACCTGAAGGTTTAGCTGAAGGTACCATCGTTAAAGGTAAGGTTGTAAATATTGAAGATTACGGTGCATTCCTTGAGATCCAACCGGGTGTTGAAGGGTTGGTTCACGTATCTGAGATCACTTGGGCTAACACACCTATCAACGCCAAAGAGTTCTTTAAACTAGGAGATGAGCACGAAGCTAAAGTGGTTACCCTCGATAAAGATGCGCGTAAGATGAGCTTGAGTATCAAGCAAATGACACAGGATCCTTGGAATACTATCGAAAATAAATTCCCAGAGAATAGCAAGCATAAAGGATTGGTGAAAAACATCACCCCTTATGGCGTGTTTGTAGAACTTGAGCCGGGTATTGGTGGTATGATCCACATCAGCGACTTAAGCTGGTTGAAGCGTTTCAATCACCCAACAGACTATACCAAAGTAGGTGAACATATTGATACTATTATCCTAAGCATCGATAAAGAAAATCGTAAGTTGCAATTAGGTCATAAACAATTGGAAGAAGATCCTTGGAATGCCTTGGAGGAAACTTTTGCTATTGGTTCTTTACATGAAGGTACCGTTACGCGTAAAGATGATAAAGGCGCCTTGGTTCAATTACAATATGGTTTAGAAGGTTTTGCCCCTAACCGTCACTTGAATAAAGAAGATGGTTCTCAGGTAAAAGCTGATGAAACTGCTCAATTTATGGTGATAGAATTCGATCGTAACGAAAAACGTATCGTATTGAGTCATGCCCGTATTTGGGAACAGCATATAGCAGAAGAGAAAGAAGCAGCGAAGAAAGAGGCTAAAGCTGAGCAGGATAGTACCAAGAAAGCAGTGAAAAACATCCAGTCTAAGGTAGAAAAAGCTACTTTGGGTGATTTGGGTGCTTTAGCTGAGATCAAGGCTAAATTGCAGGAAGGAGAAGGCGACGCTAAATAAGCGAAGCCCGACGGTTGTAATATAAAGGCTGTTTCGCTGTAACACGCGAGGCAGCCTTTTTAGCTAATCATTAACACATGGGGCGATGAAATTGGTATTTCCCTTCCTAAATTGCCTTTTTATGCGTAATTTTGCCAACTTTATGGGTCGTAATAGTGTATTGATTTTATTGGTTGCTGTACTGTTTACTAGTTCTTGTGCTACAAAACTATCAAAGGTTTTAAAGAGCAAAGACTTTGAGTACAAGTATAAAATGGCGGAACAGTATTATGCCAATAAAAAATATGCCGAAGCGCAAAAGATCTTTGAAGCCGACGTTTTCAATTATTTAAAAGGTACTACCCGGTATGAAGATGTTTACTATAAATATGCTTACACCTATTTCTACACCAGAGACTATCTGAATGCAGAAAATATGTTTAAGAGTTTTGTAGAAAACTTTCCTACCAGTACCCGTGGAGAAGAGTGTGAATATATGCGAGCTTATTGTTATTATAAGCAATCGCCTAAGATAGATCTGGATCAAACCAATACCACGAAAACAATGGGATTGATGCAGGCTTTTATCAGTACACACCCCACTTCTAAAAGAGTGAAAGACGCGGTAGATATTATTGATCTGTGCAGAGAGAAATTAGAACTGAAAGAATTCAAAAGTGCCGAACTGTATTATAATCTGGGTTATTATAAAGCGGCGGCCATTGCTTTCAGTAATGTGTCGGATAATTTCCCCGATTCAAAAAAATCGGATGATTATAAATTCTTGATGATCAAGTCTTATTTCAAATATGCTGAAATGAGCTATGAAGAGAAACAGAGAGAGCGATACGAAAAAGTACTTACAGAATGTAATGAGTTTGTAGAACGATTTACCGATAGTAAGCATTTAGAAGATGTAAATAAATACAAAACACAAACGAACAACATCATAAAAAACCTAAAAAAATGAGTAAACTAAGAAGGCAGATGAGCGCGAATACCGCAGCGGTGGTAGAAACCAAAAGCCTGATAGAGATAAAGGGTAAAACCGGTAATCTGTATGAGTCTATCGCCATCATTGCACGTAGAGCGAATCAGATCAATATCTCATTAAGAGAAGAATTGCATAATAAGCTTGAAGAGTTTGCCAGCCATACCGATAGCCTGGAAGAAATTCATGAGAATAAAGAGCAAATTGAAATTTCTCGTGCTTACGAAAAAATGCCTAACCCGGCTATTTTAGCTACTCAAGAATTCATGGAAGGTAAAATATACTACCGCATGAATAATGAGAACGATCTGTTTCGTTAGACTTATGGTAGGATATAATTTAAGAGGCTGCTTTTTAAGCAGCCTCTTTTTTATTGTATGGGGTATTTGATTTTTTTACTATAATGATCCTAATAATAACTGGAGAGGTTTTTAAAGTAGGTTGCGAAGCTAATCTTTAGTAGAACCGTTTCTACACCTCTTTGATCATTTTTTGTTATATCATATTAGCATAGATATTAAATTATAATATCACCACCAAAATAATGTCCTTTTTTGAAATTTTCTATTATGGAGTCGTGATTTTTTTGCAAACATTTACTGAAAGGCTGTATGAACAAAACCACTTCTTCATCATTCTCTAGTGATACTATGGGGCTGGCTAAAGTGTGGCAAAATGATTTCTAAGTTCGCCAATTAAATACATATGAACCTTTTTCTGGCTTTTCGAGAATAATCTAATATCAAACCATTTTTCTCTTTTGTCGTACAAAATACAAATAAACAGGTCATTCTTAATGAATTCAATACCAATATACCAAGGGTTCTTATTTTTTACAATAGAATACCCATATTTGGTTCTTAGGAACTCAAAAGAGTTATTAATTTCCAATTTAGAAGAGTTCATATCCATCATCTGAAAATTTCGTAAAGCCTTTAAGCGACTCATCTAACTACTTAATTTTGATCTTGATCAATGGCTCAGTTTAATTCTTTTTCTAAGAAAATCATCCATTCTTCAACAATATTATCAAGATCATTAATTGTATTAAATTTATTAAGATCAGGTGGGACTCCTTTCCAAGGTATTTTCAATGATGTAGATGAATTTGTTAATTGACAGAAAAAATGCCTATCAGTGTATATACAAATTAATTCTAATCTTGCATTTGATGATTCAAAAACTTCCTTAACAGTTTCTCTTTCGCAGATGACCCGACTGAATCTAAAAGATTTAGTTGAAACAATAAAATTAGACCTCCTTGAAAATAATAGAATTATTTCTGTCCAAATATTAACAATGGGAGTATCCTGAAAAAAATTGCCGCCTTCCATATATGTATTTTATATATTTCGAGTTTCGTAGATTTAAGTTTATTTAAATCTAAAGATTAATATTCAAGTTTCGTATAAATCTCTTTGAAAGACATTAAAGCCCGAAAACTTCCTCTAATTCCATTCGATAAAATTCGCCTAAATCAGGTGTTGCAGCGTCAGGATCTACACCTAGGTCATAAAATGTATATCCTTCTGATTTTAGCTGTTTAATCCAAGCTCTATTGTTTGCTACATTTTGGGCTACGCTCAAATTGCTATTAAATCCCTGCCATGTTAAAACTGGTACTCCTAATTCGCTTGATAGACTGTTGGCAAATGGTGTTACTCTGTTATTCATATTTCTCCCTATAACAGCCACTTTATTTGATGAAAAACCTTTCATTATCCTATGTGCATTTATTATTTTGTTATTATGCATAAAGGATTTACTAATTAACTCAAGTCCGCCACCCATCCAGCTTGTAATTTTACCATAGGGTATAAAATTACCAAACTTGTTTACTAGCGCACCACCGAGTGTTGAAATATTTCCTGCAAATTTATCATTTATGAAATGACTAAATGAAGAACCAGCTATTGAGCTTAAAAATCCTTCAAGAAAACGATATCCAATACTTTCCCAACTATCCCCATTATATAAACTTTTCAATGCGAATGCGGCTCCAGTGATTGCAGCATCTAAGTATTTATTCGAAAAAGTAAATGCACCCATAGCGGTTGCATGTCCAACATCCCACCAGTTAATATAAGCAAAAGCATCGGTAAAGCTACTCACATTCGGGTTTGTGAGCCTTAGCATGAAAATTTGAAAAAGGAGTTCTGCAGTACCTGTGGCACCTGCTTTTAGTAGAATAGTAATGGGCGTGGGAAATGATGAATAATTACCAGTGGCTAAAGACTCGAAAAATTCACTGCTCGACATATCAGTGAATTCATCTATAGGCTGATTGTAGAACTCCCATTCAACTTGGGCATAGGAAATTTTATACAAGTTTCTAAGAGTTACATCAGCTATTTTATTATTTAAATAGTTGTATTTTTGAGTAGGATCACCGCCCCCTCTTTCAGTTATAGTTGGCATCCACAAAGTATTATAATCAATTTGCCAATTATCTGGAATTTGATAAATTTCATTACCCGTGTAATAAGCTCCAAGGTTATTACTGATGTTTTGTATATCTTGAGAGGTGCTTGTATAAAATGCACTTAATAAAAACAAGTTCGAAATGCCAACAGTACTAAGCCCCCCATTGGAAAGTTCTTCAGGTTCAAGCGTTTTTCCGCATGGAGAATACATATAGCTTTGACTAGGGTAAAAATTTCTTACCCCCCCATAACAAGTATAAAAAAAATAGTATTTTTTTGAACACGGATTAGTACTAAACTGTATAGTTATAAAGCCATCTTTAGTACATACCTCATTTTTTTTAATTTGAGAATTATTTTTGCTGCTATTTGCGTTCAACTGGTTTTGTTGTGAGTTTCCATTTGCTTCAAACTTAACTGATACATCTTTAAAGTTAAAATTATATTCGGTATTAAACTCTATTCTAGATTTTTTATTCAGCTCTTTTTCAAAAAAAGAATAGATGGCAAGCTGCATCCCCTTGTTATCTAAATCATGAAGGCTTTTGGGTTTTGACTGCAGTATTGATTTTTTGTTATAAATTCTATAAGTGAACCCCTTGGGACTTTTATCACAGAAAATGTATGAGAGAATTTCATTGGTGGTAGTATCTCGCAATGGTATAAATGAAATAAAGTCAGAATTGGATTCATTCACTGTGTTGCCCTGAACATAGCTCCCTTCATTTTCCTTCACATAAATTTTTCTCCTAGAAGAGAATGTTCCTATTGATTTTTCCCAAACTGGAAATCCATTAACTTTTGCTAACTGAGTAATAAATCCGCTGTTACGTTCTGAAGACTTAATATCATTAATAACCGATAATATCTCGGCATGAATTGAGTCTCTATATTCAAAAAAAGCATCAGCAACCTTAGTTGAGTCAAAGCTCTTTTGATCATTAATTTTTGCAATATCAGTTTTCTTGCAGGATGCAATTAATGACATCAAGCATAAAATAAGAGGGATTCTTATTGCTTGTAATAGCTGTTTTATAAGAGATTGTTTTGGTTATTTATTCGGAATACACAAATAAGTTAACAAGTTTTTTTGATTTTAGGCATGTATGCCTAAAGATTATTTTTTGAGAAACTTCTTTTTATGGCTTCATGAACCATCTTCGAAACCAGAAGCTATTAGGAGCATTTGGCGCAAAACTTAAAGAATTGCGGCAAGCCAAAAGCATGACCCTTGAGTCCTTAGCGTATGAGTGTGAGATGGAACTGAGTCAAATTCATAGAATCGAACAAGACAAAATCAACCCAGCCCTCAGTACAATAGAAGCTTTAACAAAGGGGTTTAATCTATCCATTTCAGATCTATTAAAAGGGGTTTAATAGCCCTTTTAAAACTTTCACATTGCTTTTGATGTAGGAAAGAACTATTTCCCATCACTAGACTTATTTTTGTTACTTTGATACCCGAATTTAGGCTATGCTACATGGAAAGAAAATATTGATCGGAATAAGCGGTAGTATCGCTGCTTATAAAACTATTTTATTAGTACGATTGCTCGTAAAGGCAGGAGCAGAAGTAAAAGTAGTAATGACAAGTGCCTCCAAAGATTTTGTTTCTCCACTTGTGTTATCTACGCTTTCAAAAAATAAAGTATTGGTTGATTTAGCATCGGGAGATGAATGGGCTAATCATGTTCAACTGGGAAGATGGGCCGATGTGTTTATCATAGCTCCGTTGAGTTGTAATACCCTCGCAAAAATGGCGTATGGGTTATGCGATAATCTGCTGATGGCTGTATATCTATCGGCTACGTGTAAAGTAGTGGTAGCCCCTGCAATGGATGAAGATATGTGGCATCACGGTGCTACGCAAAGAAACTTGGATATCATCAAAAGCTATGGCAATTTGATCATACCGGTAGGTAATGGTGAGCTAGCTAGCGGACTGGTAGGCGAAGGCCGAATGGCCGAGCCCGAAGATATCATTCGCTTTATAGAAGAAAATATTTTCAGAACAAATATATTGAGTGGAAAAAAAGTGCTGATAACAGCAGGGCCAACCTATGAACCTATTGATCCTGTTCGTTTCATTGGCAATCATTCATCCGGCAAAATGGGTTTTGCCATAGCGGAAGCTTTTTATGAACAAGGTGCAGAGGTACATTTAGTGAGTGGGCCCACGCAAGAGAAAATAAAGTATACCGATATCAAATACATACAAGTACAAACTGCT
Organism: Chitinophagaceae bacterium; assembly: GCA_019747455.1. Taxonomy (GTDB): domain Bacteria; phylum Bacteroidota; class Bacteroidia; order Chitinophagales; family Chitinophagaceae; genus Sediminibacterium. Next base: position 14,690 of record JAIEQT010000334.1, read on the forward strand.
GCAGACATGTATGCGGCCTGTGCCAATCATTTTCCTACTATGCACATAGCTGTGTTTAGTGCCGCAGTGGCAGATTATACCCCACTGGAAAAAGCAGCTGAAAAAATAAAAAAGAAAGACGATCAGTTTTCAATACAACTTCAAAAAACAACCGATATTCTTGCTGAAGCAGGAAAACAAAAAAAAGAAAATCAATTCATTGTTGGCTTTGCCTTGGAAACAGAAAATGAATTAGATAATGCTATAGATAAGCTGAATCGGAAAAATGCGGATGCTATTGTTCTGAATTCTTTGCGGGTTGCGGGAGCCGGCTTTGGAACAAATACTAACCAGGTTACCATCATCAATAAGCAAGGAGAAAAAATAGAAACGGAATTGGTATCTAAAAAAGATATAGCTAATCAAATTGTATCATACGTTATTACCCAACTGCATGAAAGCTAAACTGATTTATATTGTATTATTCAGTGTAATGATTTCTAATGCTACACAGGCGCAGGAATTACAAGCCAAGGTTACTGTGTTAGCCTCACGTGTGAATACAACGGTAGACAGAAAAATATTCACCACACTTCAGCAGCAGTTGAATAGCTTTATGAATAATCGCAAGTGGACGGGCGACGTATTCAAAGCCAATGAAAAAATTGAATGCAGTTTTATTATCAATATCGAAAGTATTGTAGAACAAAATTTATATAAGGCTTCACTCACTATTCAAGCGGCGAGGCCTGTGTACAATGCTTCTTATCAAGCTGCTATGGTAAATTTTGTAGATCCAGAAATGGTATTCCGCTATGTAGAGTTTCAGCCAATAGAATTTAATGAAAATCGGGTACAGGGCACTGAACCCGGTGCAGCCAATCTCACCGCTGTATTATCTTTTTGGGCATATACCATCATCGGATTGGATTATGATTCCTTTTCTCCAAAAACAGGCGAATCTTTTTTTAGGAAAGCTCAAAATATTGTGAACAACGCCCCAGAGGGTAAGAGTATCAGCGGATGGCGTGTATTTGATGGACTTCGAAACAGGTATTGGCTCAATGAAAACCTGATCAATACCAGATACAATATTATTCATGATGTGATATATACTTATTATAGAAGCGGATTGGATAAAATGATCGATAATGAAAATGAATCCAGGGCTAGTGTGTTACAAGCATTAAATCAATTGTATGCCTTTAACAGAGAGAACCCGAACACTATGATCGTACAGTTTTTAATGCAGGGGAAAGCAAATGAAATAATAGGTATATTCAAAAAAGGAACAGCCCAAGAGAAAGCGAAAGTGATAGAACTGATGGCTGTATTGGATGTTGTAAACAGTGCTAAATATAAAGACGATTTGAAGTGAGCAAGTTAGTATTAATGATATGTATTTGTTTGATGCTTGTTGCCTGTAAACAAGAGAATAAAGCCAATCCGGTGCCATTTGATAAAATGCGCCATTTGATGCTTGATATCATGAAGGCAGATGAACAGTATATAAAAATTACATTGAAAGATACTTTGCAGAAAATGCAGCGGGAAAATTTTCGATTATACGATCAACTGTTCCGTTCGTATGGTGTTTCTAAAGAGCAGTTCTATACTTCTTATAAATATTACGAAGCGCATCCCATCGAATTTAAAGAGCTTATCGATTCGATAGATGCAACGATCGTAAACGAAAGAAAGAAAAGATGAATAAAGTATATACCAATGCAGCTGCGGCTATTGCCGATATACCTGATGGTGCTACACTAATGTTAGGTGGGTTTGGTTTAAATGGCATTCCGGAGAATAGTATCGCCGCATTAGTAAAAGCCGGCATTACGAATCTTACCTGTATATCTAATAACGCAGGTGTAGATGATTTTGGGTTAGGCTTATTACTCAAAACCAAGCAGATAAAGAAAATGATCAGTAGCTATGTGGGTGAGAATGCCGAATTTGAGCGTCAGCTATTGAGTGGTGAGTTAGCGGTGGATCTTGTTCCGCAAGGCACCTTAGCCACCCGTATTCAAATGGCAGGCATGGGGATCCCTGCTTTCTTCACACCGGCAGGTGTGGGAACAGAGATAGCAGCAGGAAAAGAAACGCGTGTGTTCAACAATAAAACTTATTTAATGGAACATGCCTTACACGCAGACTTTGCTATTATTAAAGCCTGGAAAGGAGATACGATGGGTAATTTGGTATTTAGAAAAACAACCAGGAATTTTTCTACTTCTATGGCCAAAGCAGGCAATATCACTATTGCAGAAGTAGAAGAATTGGTACAACCAGGTGAAATAGACCCCGATGATGTACATGTATCGGGGGTATATGTGCATCGAATTTTTAAGGGAGAAAATTATGAGAAGCGGATCGAAAGAAGAACGGTCTCCATAGACCATAGACGATAGACGATAGACGTTCCGACGTTCCGACGATCCGACGTTCTGACGATCCGACGTTCCGACGACCCGATAAACCGAAAGTTATGCTTGATAAATTTGGAATTGCAAAACGAATTGCACAGGAACTTAAAGATGGGATGTATGTGAACCTAGGTATTGGAATACCTACGCTAGTAGCGAATTATATACCCAACCATATTACGGTAGTTTTGCAAAGCGAAAATGGTATATTGGGTATGGGACCTTACCCCGTAGAAGCCGCCATAGATGCCGATTTGATTAATGCGGGTAAAGAAACAGTAACGGTGATACCCGGAGGTTCTTTCTTTGATAGTGCTGAAAGTTTTGGCATGATACGCGCCGGAAAAATTGATCTGACTGTACTTGGCGCTATGGAAGTGAGTGAGCTTGGTGATATTGCCAATTGGAAGATACCCGGTAAGATGGTAAAGGGGATGGGTGGTGCTATGGATTTAGTAGCTAGTGCCAAAAATATTATCGTTGCCATGATGCATACCAACCCTAAAGGCGAAAGTAAATTATTGCCTGCCTGTACTTTACCTTTAACCGGATTGGCCTGTGTAAAAAAAGTAGTAACCGAGTTGGCTGTACTCGATATAGTAGAAGGTAGTTTTATATTAAGAGAACGTGCTCCCGGTGTATCTGTTGAAGAAATTAAAATGAAAACAGCAGGTAAACTCATTATACCTGGCGATGTTCCGGAAATGAAATTATAAATTACTAAACCTTTTATTTGTTATAGTGTTTACCTTAAAAACTTTATTATGTCTATTCAAGTAGGATCTGTTGCTCCCGATTTCAATTTATTCAATACAGAAAAAACACAAGTAAGCTTACACGCGCAAAAAGGTAAGCCCGTAGTACTTTTGTTTTTTCCTCTTGCCTTCACAAGTGTATGTACTGCCGAACTTTGTAATGTAAGAGATAATATTGCCATCTATAATGCTACCAATGCGCAAGTATATGGTATATCTGTTGATTCATTATTTACGCTCGATAAGTTTAAGGCCGAGCAAAACCTGAATTTTCCTTTATTAAGTGATTTTAATAAAGAGGCTTCAACTGCTTTTGGCGTGTTGTATGAAACCTTCCCGGCATTTGGTATGTTAGGTGTAAGCAAGCGTGCTGCTTTTGTGATTGATGCGGCCGGTATTGTACAATATGCAGAAGTATGTGCCACTCCCGGTGATCAGCCTAATTTCGAAGCTATTCAAGCAACCTTGGCTTCTATATCATAAAATTCTGTATAAATAATTGCCTCTCAATTAGTTGGGGGGCTTTTTTATGCCAGCTAGCTTCATTTTATCATTTTTTGGTATCTTTATAAGAGAATCTATCCGATGAAAGGATTATACACTGTAATACTTACCGTAATAATGCTGGGGTGGGTATGTGTATATAACAGATAGCAAATCTTTGGTACAAAAATTCTATCCTAACCCCGCTACCCAATTCATCAACTTCGAATTCGATAAACAAGTAGATAAATCCTACACAATCGAGATCTATAGCTTTATCGGCAGGAAAATGAGCTCACAAAAAGTGAATACTTCTCTTATAACTATATACTTCGACGATAATTATTATCGCGGATTATATGTATATCAACTTCACGATGCCACCGGCAGAATTGTTGAGTCGGGCAAGTTTCAGGTGGTAAGATAGGGGTAGACGATTGACGATAGACGATTGACGATTGACAATAGACTGTTTATCGATCCGAAACTTCTACAATTAAGAACTTCAAATAATTGGTATTTTCCATTCCCCAAATGATCGGATGATCGGAGGCTTGCGCCTGAAAAGTAACTTGCCTAATTCTTTTACGGGCGTCTTTCGCAGCCATATCAATAGTTTGCAAAAACAGATCAGGCTGCACTAAATTGGTACAGCTAGAGGTTACCAGAAACCCACCATTACGCACCAACTTCATGCCCCTTAAATTAATTTCTTTGTAACCTGTAATTGCTTTCTGGATATTTTCTCTACTCTTGGTAAATGCAGGAGGATCGAGCATCACTACATCATATTTCTTTTCTTCCCTGCCCCATTCTTTCAATACATCAAAAGCATTCAACGCTTCAAATCTACAAATATGATCGAGCTTATTCAATGCGGCATTTTTGTTTGCCTGTGCTACCGCTTGTTCTGAAATATCAATACCTAACACGCTTTTTGCTCCATAATGCGCAGCATGAATTTCAAAAGTACCCGTATAGGTAAACGCACCAAGCACTTCAGCCTCCTTTACAATATGTTGTATAGCTCTCCTGTTATCTTGCTGGTCTAAAAAATATCCC